>JAISQX010000069.1 GCA_031273965.1 Clostridiales bacterium | reverse complement strand
GTGCCTATAAACGCCGAATCACTCTGCGACGGGTATAAAAAGCTGAACAAAAAATACTATGGCGAGGATATCGTTCATGACGACCTTATAGAATGCGAATGGGCGAGGATACCGCATTTTTATAACGCTTTTTATGTCTATAAATATTCTACCGGCATAATCTCCGCGGTTACGATAGCCGAAGCGATTATTAACGACAACAAAGCCGCTATTTCAAAATACAAGGAATTTCTTTCCGCGGGAGGAAAGACGTCGCCTGTGGATATATTAAAGCTTGCGGATGTGGATCTTACCGATAAAAAGCCCTTTGTAAAAGCCATGGGCGTTTTTGAAAGAGTACTCAAAGAGCTTGAAAAGGAATTGGAAGCGGGCGAAGAAAATTAGACTGACAGTATAAGTTTTTCTAATGCCTGTATAAGCAATATGTAAGCTTGAAAGGCGTATAAAATCTTGACAAACTAATGGTAGTTAGTATATACTATAGGTGAGATTAAAAGACGCGGGAATAACCATGAAATGTCTGGTAATCCAATCTCCAACCTATTGCTTATTTGACTTCATAGTAGATTTTGTTTATGTTTTGCTTTTTTCTCCCGTGGCTAAGCTAATCTCAAACAAGGACGGTGAGCGGTTGTGTATATCATCTTCAAAACGTTTTGTTGTATTAAGAATATGTCGTTCGGCGAGTTATACGCTTCCACGGAAATTCTGTGCGACGGCGTCAGAAGACGAATATAACAACCGTATCATCGTTTTGTTATTTCATGGATAAGCGAAATAAGAGATTTTTTAGTATTTTGTTTCTTTAATTTTTTTGTTAGCTTGTTGATTTTTTTAATTTTTTTTTGATATCATTATTTGACTGCTTTTTCATGAAAAAGAATAGAGACCGCCCGTCTGTGTTACATTTTTTTGAGGGGCGGTCTTTTGTTTTTATCCAAGTAATTTGTCTTAATATACCTTACCGTTAAAAAGGCTAAATTTTAATGTCTTCTTTTCGGAGTTTTCGGTGTAGCTTACGGTGTAGATATTTTTATCAAAATCCACGTCGTCGATTTTTATATCCGCGTCGCGAAGCATGTAAGACAGAAGCGCCTTTTGCTCGTCGTTGTAACGGTTGACGTCGTCCGATGTAAAGAGTACGCCGCCCGTTATCTTTATAAGCTTAGCCAAAAGGTTTCTTTGAGCGGGCGAGAAGCGGATATTGTAGTCGCGCAATAAAAACACATCGGGGTCGTTCAAAAATACGCGTCTATTCAAGTGGCGTCTGTTGAGTCCGTTATGTATGGCGTTGCGCGTATTGACGTCTTCGCGGTGAGTCGTCATTCCGTATATGCTTTGACTCCAACTCAATCCCATATCCGCGCCTATGCGCATATATTCCACTTGGTTGACGCATGGCATTATCGGTACGCCGCATCCCAAAATCTCTTTGTCCTTGACACATTCGCGTATAAATTCCATCGCGTCAAACATGTTTTCGGCTCTCGATTTGTTATTGAGAGGAACGACGCTTGCGGCATATAAAAAGTCAAGTTTTACTAAGTCGTAACCCCAATCGTTCAGAATAACGTCGAAGAAGTGCTTTATATGAGACCTCACCTCGGGCAAATAAAAATTCAGTCCGCAAAAACCGCCCCAGTTCGGGCCCATGACTCTCGGAGTGCCGTCGGGATTTTTTATAAACCAGTCCGGATGTTCTTTGAGCGTCTTAGAACCAAGCTTGGCTCCTAACGGCGCCAACCAAATGCCGGCTTTTAAGCCTTTTTTATGTATCGCGTCGGCAATTGGTTTCATGCCGTTCGGAAATTTATTGGGATCTACGGAAAGCCAATCTCCGACGTCGGTTTGGTATCCGTCATCTATCTGAAAAGCGTTTATCTCGGGCGCGGCTTTTGAAAGTGCTTCAAGGTCGCGAAGAATGATTTCCTCGCTTATATTCGTATAGTAATTATACCACGACGTATAACCCTTGAGGTATTTTTGCGTACGCGCTTTCGCGCCGATTTTTTTGAAGTATGCGTCGAAAACTTCGTCGTATCCGCCTTCGGCGGTGAACAGAGAAAAGACATGATAAGAACCGTTTACGGTTACGCCTTCCAAATCCTTTTCTATTCTTATGGTATTCGCATCCATATCGGCATAAAAAACCGTGTAGCCGTTTCGTTCGTTCAGAGAACCGATAAGAGTATAATTCGCTCCGTTTCTTATATATGTGTAAGATAGACTGTGAAAATAACCTTTGCGTCTTCTGTCGTATTTGACGAACGAATAATCTCCGGCGCCTAAAAATATAGACCCCATCGGCGTCGGCGTTTTACTTTGAAAGAAACTTGAACCGTTAACGCCGCAAAGGCGTTGCCAAAATTGAAATTTGCTTATATCTTTTCCTACGGCGCCCAAATCGCGCATTCTGTCGGTCTTCTTGTATTCTTTCGTATCCGTCCAAGATTGATAGCCGTTCCCAAAAAAGGCGGCGCATTCCGGGAAATCGTATTTTTTTACGAGGCATATTTCGGTGATATTGACGGGGGAGGACGTGTTGATAAAAAGATTAAATACGCCGTCCTTCTGTTCAGATGTTATTTTTATATCGTCGTTTGAGAGAACGGTCGAAAAGTTTTTTCCGTCTTTTAAGTATGTGACGGACAACGTTGCGTTTTCAAACATATAGTCTCCTAGTGTTTATATTGCCGATTATTCTAACACATATATTATTATAAGTCAAATTTTTTTATGACTTGCATGGGGAATTTACGCGGAAATTTGCGCGATTTATGCGCTAAAATATATAAAAACGTTGAATTTCTTTGTAAGACACAAAAAACGATTGACAAATTTTTTGTTTTATAGTATTATGATAAAAATTTGAATAAAGGCGTTTGAAGCGGATTTTCTCACCCGCTGATGCCGTCCGAAGAAC
>JAISQX010000064.1 GCA_031273965.1 Clostridiales bacterium | reverse complement strand
TCTATAAAAAAAAGAGATAGAGAATACTATGGCGATTAATAGCAATAATATGTCCAATAACGGCGTCTTCGGTTTGACGACGCAGATAAAATTTATCAGTGTGGGTTTCGGAAATATCGTCAATCGCGACAGAGTGATAGGGGTAATTTTTCCGGATACGTTGCCTAGCCGGAGGCTTATCAACGACGCGAGGGACAATAACAGGCTTTTGGACGCTACTTGCGGAAGAAAGACTCGCGCGATAGTCGTGCTGGACAGCGGACATATAATATTGTGCGGACTGCATACGGAAACCATTTCCGGCAGATTAAATCTTAAGCCGGAAGACGAAAAAACAACCGAATCCGAGCTTGATTGACGACAAATAGAGTATTTATCTAAAAAATGTTGTCGATATTCAATACGAGAAACAATAATATATATAAATAGGAATTTTAAGGAGAAAAACCATTATGATGATTGATCCGCCCATTGATAAGCTTATTGAAAAAGCCGATTGCAGATACGCTTTGGTCTGCGCTATATCAAAGAGAGTAAGCGCTATAGTAACGCAAGAGCCGGAATACCTGAAGGAATCGGGCGACAAGCCCGTAACACTCGCGGCAAAAGAGATATACTGCGACAAAATCAAAATAGTCGACGGAGAATAGACAATGAAAAACGTCGTACTCGGAGTCAGCGGAGGCATAGCCGCATATAAAGCTTGCGAGTTAGTCGGGTCGTTAAAAAAATCCGGCTGTAATGTCGATGTGATTTTGACGCAAAACGCCGAGCGTTTTGTGTCAAAATTGACGTTTGAAACGCTTTCCGGCAATACGGTATCGACGGATACGTTTGACCGTCCCAAGGTAATGGACGTCGAGCATATAGCGCTTGCAAAAAAGGCCGATATCTTTGTTGTCGCGCCCGCGACGGCGAACGTCATAGGCAAAATCGCCGGCGGAATAGCCGACGATATGCTGACGACGACTATTATGGCGGCGAAATGCGTCAAAGTCTTGTGTCCCGCTATGAATACGGCGATGTATGAAAATCCGATTTTTACCGATAATCTAAAGAAATTAAAAAATTTAGGCTATGTCGTAATTGAGCCGGAGATCGGACGTCTCGCTTGCGGCGACACGGGCAAAGGGCGTCTGGCCGACATATCAAAAATTACCGCGGAAATACTCGGACGGCTAAGTCCGAGGGAGGACTTTGGCGGGAAAAAAATCCTCATAACAGCCGGAGCCACGCGCGAAAATATAGACGGCGTTCGTTATATTTCCAATAACAGCAGCGGGAAAATGGGACTTAGGTTAGCGGAAGCGGCAACGGCGCGCGGCGCGGAGGTCACTTTGGTTTTGGGGTACGTCAAGGAGCCGCCCGAACCTTATTTCAAAGAGATAATAAACGTTAAGACGACGGGAGACATGTATGCCGCGGTGCTTTCCGAGCTAAAAGATAACGACATCATTATAAAAGCGGCGGCGCCGTCGGATTATAGGGTGAAGAGTCGTCATCCTGAAAAAATAAAGGCAGACGAGCTTACCATTGAATTTGAAAAAAATCCCGATATAGCAGAGGCTGTCGGACAAAAGAAGAGCCCGTCTCAAAAGCTTGTTATATTTAACGCGGAGACCGAAAATCTGATAGAAAACGCAAAAAAGAAGCTGATAAAAAAACACGCGGATATGGTAATCGCAAACGACGTGAAAAAAGAAGGCGCGGGATTTGACGTCGATACGAACATAGTGACGATATTGACTAAAAACGGGGATATGTTTGAATACCCGCTTCTTTCTAAGCGAGAGGTAGCGGACATTATTCTTGACAGAATACTTGAGCTTTGACATGGGATACTCACAATTTTACGGGATTAATGAATGATAGCCGAAGTAATAATAGATATTTCAAACGACGATGTGGACAGAATATTTGATTATGACGCCGGCGGCGATATAAAAATCGGCAGCCGCGTTAAGGTTTCATTTTTGAACAGAAAAATGCAAGGGTATGTTATCAATCTAAAGGAAAAATCCGATTTTGACGGCAAACTTAAGAGTATCGAGGAGGTTCTCGACGAAGGGATAATCGGTAATGAGTTTTTGCGGCTTATGGATTTTATGACCGCGAAGTATAATCTTCGAAAGATAGACGCGCTCCATCTTTTTTTGCCGCCGAACATGCGCGATGGAAAGATAGGCGAACTGAAAAGGAAATTTGTCGAGTTAAATCCGGAAATTTCTTATGACGATATGGTATGCGCGCTCCAAAAGCGCGGCAAAAGACAGCTTGAGCTTGTCGAAACGCTCTCAAGCGAGGGAGAATACCTATCGACGATAACCGCTCTTTATGGCAGCACAGTAAAAACTCTTATAAAAAAAGGTTTTTTGATTGTGGCTAAAAAAGCCGTGCGGCGCGAGCCGAAAACAAGCTTTGAAACGCCTAAGCCTGAATTCGAACTTACGGATACTCAAAAAAAATGCATGGATGAAATATTGCGCGGCGGCAGCTTTTTGCTTCACGGCGTTACGGGAAGCGGTAAAACCGAGGTCTATATGCGCGTAATCGAAAATGTCATAAAAAACGGAAAAAGCGCCGTAATGCTTGTTCCGGAAATATCGCTGACGGCGCAATTTTATAAGCTGTTCAAAGACAGATTTTTTGATAATGTGGCTATAATACACAGCGGTTTGTCCGCGGGCGAGCGTTTTGACGAGTGGATGCGCGTATTAAACGGAGAAGCCAGTATAGTTATAGGCGCGCGTTCCGCGATTTTTGCGCCTCTAAACGATATAGGCGTAATAATTATCGACGAAGAGCATGACGGAAGTTACATAAGCGAAAGTAATCCGCGCTATGACGCCAAGGAAATAGCCGCGTTCAGAGCGAAATATAATGGCGCGGCGTTGGTGTTCGGAAGCGCGACTCCTTCGATAGAGACATATTACGATATGAAAAAAGGGGCGTATAAGCTTTTGAGTATGCCGGAGCGGGTCAATAATAGATGTATGCCCGAAATTGAAATAGTCGATATGTGCCGCGAAATACGCGCGGGGAATACCGGACTTTTATCCGGACGTTTAGACGAGGAGTTGTCAAAAACCCTTGCGGAAGGCAATCAGGCTATGATATATCTCAATAGGCGAGGGTATTCTTCGTTTGTTATGTGCAGGGCATGCGGGTATGTGGCGAAATGTTCGGAATGCGATATATCTCTCACTTATCATAAAGACGACGATATTTTGAAATGCCATTATTGCGGAAAAAAATTTTTTATGATAAGCCAATGTCCCGAATGCGGAAGCAAAAATCTTCGCTATGGAAAGACCGGTACGGAAAAGGTAGTCGGAGAGATTAATAGGTTGTTTCCAAAAGCGCGCGTACTTCGTATGGATAACGATACGACGCGCGGAAAAGACGGACACGACAAAATACTCGGCGCTTTTGCAAAAAAAGAGGCGGACATACTTGTCGGAACGCAAATGATAGCCAAAGGACACGATTTCCCGAATGTTACGCTTGTCGGAATACTCGACGCCGATATGAGTCTATATTTTTCCGATTACAGAAGCAACGAGCGAACCTTTCAACTCATGACTCAAGTGGCCGGGCGCGCCGGAAGGGAGAAAAAAAGCGGCGCGGTTATTTTGCAAACCTACGCTCCGGGACATTACGTCTTTAAATTGGCGAGACGGTATGACTTTGAATCCTTTTATCAAAAGGAAATAAACAGCCGGGAAGTGACTAAATATCCGCCTTTTACGGTCATCGTTAGAGTGTTAGTTACGGGGGAAGAGGACGCCGCCGCCATGGGTGTCGTCAGAAAAATATACAACGGAATAAAGGAATACGCGAAGGAGTCGCAAAGCTTCGCATATCTTAACGCGATGCGTTCGCCTATTACGCGCATTCAAAACAAATACCGCTATCAAATACTTATGCGCATAAGGAATGACGAAAATAAAGACGGCGTTATACAACGAATTTATGCGCTCGCGGACGTTGAAAAAATTAAAAACACAACGGTTTTTACGGAAATAAATCCGCAGAGCCTTGTATAGAGAGGAGTGTTTTTGTGGCTTTAAGAAGAATTTTGACTATTGATGCGGACGAATCCAATCTCAGGAGAAAGAGTAAGCCGGTGACGGAATTTAATAAGAAACTGTTTGAGCTTTTGGATGATTTACACGAAACATTGAAACGCGCGGACGGTTTGGGACTTGCGGCGCCTCAGGTAGGGATACTAAAAAGAGTCG
>JAISQX010000057.1 GCA_031273965.1 Clostridiales bacterium | reverse complement strand
AAAACCACCAAAGGTGGTTTTCTAAATTACCACATATGGAGGTTGCTTTTCTTTTTTCATGTATATTCTACCATATTTCTTGCGTTTTGTCAATACCTTTTAGAAAAAAACTTTATATCATTACAATCCTTTTGCCCTTTTACTTTTTTTAATCTTATACGAGTCCATGCGGCGTGCGTTCCGGATATAATTTTTTTTTACTTCCGTCGGTATAAACCGCTTATAAAAGGAATGAAAACTTCAAAAATTGACTGTTCGCACGAAAAATTGTACTTGTGTGCAATTTTTTTTTGTAACCTCTTTACAACGGCTATTTTTTGTGTTATTATATCAGTATGGAATTAATCAAAGGAAAAAAGAAGTTTTCCACGCATACAAAGATATTACACTCAGCAAAAGCGCTTTTTGAAAAAAAGAGCGCAAGCCATACGACGATAGACGACATCGCCCTATATTCGGGGATTTCGCGTTCGACTTTTTTTACTCACTTCGACTCTTTGGACGAGCTTTATGCGGAGCTTGCGAATTGCGAGCTAAAGGACTTGCTTTCTATTTTGAACGAGTTAAAGGACACCGGCTTGTCCGACTCGGAGGTCTTGAAACGTCTCTTTTCCCGTATAATCGACGACACGGCGAAGTATCCAAAGGCATTTATAGAGATATTTATGAAAGGCATAATTTTTTCCGACGATGAAAACGACTCTTATGCCGAATTTGAAAACGCCGTGCGCGATTTTTTAAAGAACTCACCCGCCGCTCTGAAAAATAACGCCTCGGGGAAAGACATGTTTTCCGGTCTTTTGGGGCAATATTTAGGAATTGTTTTTTCCGCGCTTGTTCACGAAAAAACGATATGCAATCCTCACGAACTCAAATTAAAGCTTTTTACCTACATAGACGCTTTGTTTATATAAAATATAATTTAAAATCAAAATATCAAAGGAGACTACCGCACTATGAATAACGGTTACGCCATAAGCAAATGGGAAAACGCGGCGGACATAAACGCCGAACTAAAAAACCTCACCGAACAGCCTGTTTGGTGTATATCAAGAGAAGCCTTGCACGACATTCTCGAAAATTATTACGGAAAAAAATGCGCTAAATCAAAGGAATTGTACGACGAAGCCAAACGTTATATCCCGAACGGCGTACAGCACAATCTCGCGTTCAATTATCCTTTTCCTCTCTGCTTCGAAAAGGCCGAAGGCGCGTATCTGTATGACGTCGACGGAAATAAGTACATAGATTTTTTACAGGCGGGCGGTCCCACCATATTGGGCTCGAACTATCCCGCGGTAAGACAGGAAGTCGAGAAGCTTTTGCGTACATGCGGTCCCGTAACCGGTCTTTTTCACGAAGCCGAGTTGCTCCTCGCCCGAGAAATAAATAAGCATATGCCCGCGGTGGAAATGTTTAGAATGCTGGGTTCGGGCACGGAAGCCGTTATGGCGGCGGTAAGAGCCGCGCGGCTTTATACAAAAAACAGCCGTATAGTAAAGGTAGGCGGCGCATATCACGGGTGGTCGGATCACATGGTGTACGGTCAAAAGGTTCCGGGCTCCGGCAGACTGGAATCTCACGGAATACCACGCCGCACCACTTCTCTCACCCACGAAGTCCCGCCGAATAACCTAAAAGCTTTGGAAAACGTTCTGCGTTTAAATCTCTTACGCGGCGGCACGGCATGCGTTATCGTCGAACCTGTAGGCCCGGAGAGCGGCACCCGCCCGATAGATTTTGATTACAACAAGGGCGTAAGAGATCTCTGCGATAAATACAAAGCCCTCTTTATATTCGACGAGGTCGTCACGGGCTTCCGTTTGGGATTGGGCGGCGCGCAAGGTTACTTCGGCGTCGTACCGGATTTGACTATATTCGGAAAAGTAATAGCCGGCGGCTATCCCGCCGCGGGCGGTATAGGCGGAAGCCGCGAAATAATAAGCAAAACGTTGTGCGCGGGTCTTCAAAGCGGCAGCAAAAAAGCCTATATCGGAGGAACGTTGGCGGCAAATCCGTTGTCCTCTCTCGCCGGATATTACACTATAAAAGAAATAGAGCGTACGAACGCCTGTGAAAAGGCGGGCGCCGCCGGCGACAAACTCACGGCGGGACTTAAGGCTCTCATCAAAAAATACGAACTGCCTTTCGTCTGCTTCAATCAAGGCTCCATAGTCCATTTGGAGTGTTCCGGAGCTATGGCTTTCGACGTTTCTTCTCCGATAAAAATCGTTTCGCTTTTGAAGCTCCTAAAAAACAAAAGCAACGTCATGAAAAGAAAAACGGCAATGGAACACATGGGCGCGGCTTATATGGCTAACGGCATAGTAACTCTTGCCGGCAGCAGACTATACACGTCTATGGCGGACACCGACGAGGTAATCGACGAAGCTATCGCTAAATTTGACAACGTATTCAAAACGGTAATCAAAGGCGTGGAGATTGAGGAATAGACCTTAACCAAAGCCGATTGCCGCTAAAAGTCTCCGTCAGTAGTGTTTTTTTAGAAGAAAAAAGGAAATATTATGGAAAAATATATCATCGCCCACGACATGGGCACAAGCTCGGACAAGGCTGTACTCATTGATTTTAACGGACGGATAATTGCCTCGGCAACGGAGAACTATCCCACCTTTTATCCTTATCCCGCGTGGGTCGAACAGTCTCCCGACGATTATTGGAACGCCGTTTGCGCGGCGTCTAACCGCCTAATGACAAAAAACGCAATCAATCCAAAATTCGTCAAGGGCGTTATCTTTTCGACTCAATCCATGGGGCTTATCCCCGTCGACGAAAAGGGCAACACGCTCTGTAACAATATAACCTGGGTGGACGGCAGAGCCGAGAAGCAAGCCCAATCCCTTATGAAAAAGCTCGGCGGAAAAAAAATCTTTTCGCTCGTTTCCGGAACGCCGATTATGGGCAAAGACGTCGTCGCAAAGATTCAATGGATAAAAGAAGAACGCCCCGATATTTATAACCACACTCGGTATTTTCTCGATGTAAACGGCTATCTCAAATACAAATGCACGGGAAAATTCGTCGCCGAACTGTCGGGCGCTTCGTCTTACGGCTTGGATTTAAAGAAAAAAACATGGATGTCGGCATTGAAGCTTATCGGCACTGACATGAACCGCCTTCCTCCCCTTGTCAGGAGCACGGATAAGGTGGGCGGACTTCTTCCCGACGCCGCGGCGGCTATGGGGCTTATCGCGGATACTCCGGTTTTTGGCGGGTCCGACGACGTACAGAGCGCGGCGATAGGTTCGGGTATGAACGGCGACGGCGACGTTCACATATATCTGGGCACTTCCGCTTGGGTTTGCGCCTCGTCAAAGGTCAAAACTCAGTTTAAGCACGGAGCCGCGGCGATACAAAGCGCCGATCCCGATATGAACCTAATCGTCGGAATTACCGAAGCCGCGGGTTCAAACATTCAATGGCTCATAGAACAGTTCTTCAAAGGCGAATTAAAAGAGTACGGCGACGGCATATACGCGCACATGGACACCATCATAAACACCGTCCCCCCCGGGTCGGAATACCTTATATGTACGCCGTGGATGCTTGGCGAAAGATGCCCCGTAAGCTCCACGACAACCAGAGCGACGCTCTTTAATATCAACCCCGAGCATACGCGCAATCATCTCATGAGAGCCGTGTACGAGGGCATTGCCTACAATTTAAGGTGGATTCTCGAAAACTTCAAAAAAGACTACGGCTTTTCGTCGGAGCATTTTCGCATAATAGGCGGAGGCGCTCTCGATAAAGCTTGGATGCAGATAATTGCAGACATAACGGGAAAGGAATTTTCCGTCAGCGAAAATCCGCGCATGGCTGGCGCTTTGGGCGCGGCGATAACCGCCCTTATAGGTTTGGGCGAAATAAAGAGTTTTTCGAACGCGCGCGACTTTGTAAAAAATACCGAAACCTACAAACCGAACAGAAACAACAAAGAGATTTACGATAAGCTCTTCCAAAGCTATAAGGACGTATATAGCGGCTTAAAGTCTGCGTATAAAAATATCAATTCTACAAGATTTACCGAATAATTTCGCGATACGCTTTCGGGTCGGCTAACGCCCCGATAAACAAGGAGTTCAGATGCTAAAAAATCAACTTATTCAATCAATAATGCGCGGCGCGGCGCGGCTGTACTCTCTCAATCTTTGCCACAATACAACAATTGCGGCGCGGCTTGACGATGAGAGTTTTTTAATGACCGCTCCCGGAGCGGATATATATTCGCTGAACGAGAAGGATATTGAAACCCGCTCTTTTGACTCCGGTTATGACGGAAAAACGCCTAAGATATGCGCCGCCGTCTTTTCCGGCAAACCCGAAGCGGGCGCGGTTATCATATCGTCGTCCCCCTACCTTGCGGGACTTTCAAAGCTTCTTATTACTCTTCCTCCTATTCTGGACGATTTCGCCCAGATTATAGGGCCGACGTTACGCACGGCGGAAAGCGTCGAAACGCTTACGCGCGCCCTAAAAAACAGAAACGGTTGCATGCTCAAAAACGAGGGCGGCATTGTTTGCGGCAGGACTGTCGAGGAGGCGTCCACGGCGCTTCTCGTCGCCGAAAAAACCGCAAAAACCTATATTCTATCAAGCTTCATAGGCAGTCCCCGTCCCTTGCCTTTTTGGGAAGCTAAGCTCATGAATTTTATTTACGAAAAAAAATACAGCAAAGCCAACATTATTAAATCCGAACAAAACGAAAAGAAAGGAGATTAGCGCGTTATGAATACACCCCTCACGGAACAATCTCTGCGTGAAGCGCTCGTTACCGCCGGGAAAAAACTTTTAAAAGAAAACCTCGTACAAGGAACCTGGGGAAATATATCCGTACGCTTGGACGGCGAGAACATGCTTGTAACTCCCAGCGGCTTAGACTATCTGAGGCTTACTCCCGCGGATATGGTAAAGGTCAACATCAACACTCTGGAATATGAGGGAAAGCTCAAACCGACAAGCGAAAAAAAGCTTCATGCGTCCATATACCGCGACAGAACCGACATAGGCGCGGTTATCCATACCCATTCCGAATATTGCAGCATTATGGCGGCGGCGCGCGCGGAGCTTCCTTCGGATATTCCCGATATCCGCGGTGTAAACTCTCTAATCGGGCTGCCCGTCCGTTGCGCGGGATACGGACTTCCGGGCACAAAAAAAATGACGAACGAAACTCTCAAAGCGCTAAAAGACCGCAACGGCTGCTATCTGTCAAATCATGGCGCTATCGCCGCGGGCGAGTCATTGGACGCCGCCCTTAAGGCTTGCGAAACGCTTGAGTCGTCCTCAAAGGACTATGTAACGTCCGCCGTACTAAAGCGGTCCGGCAAGGATGAATTTTCCGATGAGACAACTTTAAGCGCATACATTAAATAAAGACCGCGCCGACGCCTTGATGCGTCTCTGACGGTTTCTTTGCCCGACTGACATCCTATGATAATTTTTATAGGATGTCTTTTGTTTAGAAAAAACAAAAAAATTACCCCTTTTACGTAAAGGGATAATTCTCTTAACGGCGAAAAAACCGCCGATTAATTTTGATTGATTATGTATTCTTATTTTCTCTTTCTAAAAGCTAACGGCAATGCGATAATCCAACCGATAACGGTTATGTTAAATAAAAATATAAGCAAAATTTTAGGAGCCTTTTTTACCACGGCTATTTCGGTCGGAATAAGGAACGCGATTATTAACAGTACCGAAAGAATAATTCCCACCGCTTCGCCGCCGATTTGATAAAGGCTGAGATAAAAATCAGTCAAGACCACCCAAATATTGTTTAACAGTTCCAACATATATAAATCCTCCTATATTTAGTATTTTTTTGTTTTACGCGCCGCAATTTAAAAAGACGCATAAATTCTATTTTATATTCTTACAGACAAGGAGAAGAACGCGAACAACGCGTTAATCGCTTCCTTTGCGCTATCCAAGACATTTATGTCAAGATCGGGTCTTGCGATATAAAACGCCGAAAAGCACAAGACTATCGCGATACCCCAAGACAATAAACGAAAAAGCTTACTGTGATCGGTATAAGATATAAAAACTATCAAAGCCGCCAAAATGACGATCGCATAACCGAACCATGCCGCATCTTTTGTAAAATACAAAAGCGCCGCCGTTCCCCCGAAGAGAATAATCGCAAAAACCGCTTCCAAAAGTCCGAGAAGGAAAGAACCGAAACCATTTCTCTTTTTTTCATTTTCATAAACCGGAGTCGCGGATTCTATAACGGCTTGCGCTTGTTGTTCGTAATCTTTTTGCGCCCTCATTTGCCCCGGAATTCTATCCGCGCCGTATGCGGCGGCAGGGCAACCCGGTCTGTGACCGACAGTCGGGGGCAATGATCTTGGAATATAATAGGGTCCCCACTGCGTATATCCATAATTGAAATAAGGAGCGTATCCGTAAGGATAAGGCGCTACGGGATAACCGTTCCCGCCGTAATAAGGCGGTATATGATAAGGCAAAGCGACCGGCACGCCGCCGGAAACATTGCCGTTATACCCGTTAATCTTTATATAAGGATTGTATTCCGGTACGCCGTTTCTTATCCCCGTGCTACTATATCCGGCATATCTACCGTTGTTTTCCATAGCTCCTCCAAAAAATCCGCTTATAAAATGGCTTTTACGTCTATATTATAGCACAAACAAAAAAAAAGTCAATAGCAAATCCAAAAAAAAATTATTTTTTTTTGGATTTTGTCTCAAAATATGCGCAAAAACATATTTTTCATAAAAATACTTATGCGTCGTCGTCATTCACACGACGGTAAAATACTATAACCGTCTTTGCCGTCGGTTATTTTGTAACCCGCTGCCTCTATCTTTTTTCTGATTTCGTCCGCGAGTACATAATTCTTATTGCTTTTTGCCAGACTCCTTTCGTTTGCGAGGTCGATAACCGATTGCGGAACGCTCGCCTTGCCGTCGGATACGGGTAAATCCGTTTCCGCTTCGGCTTCTCCTAACCCGAGTCCGAAAATTTGATCCATGGTAAGCGCCGCGTTATAAATGTCGACGCTCTTCTTTTCCTTTAACATCTTAAACAGCACTCCGAGAGCCAGGGGAATATTTAAGTCGTCGATTATCGCCGTTTCAAATTCTTTCATATACGCCTCAATCGTTTCCTTAGGCGCGGCGTTTTCGGAAGCCTTGTGCTCAGCAAGATTTTTTTTCAGCCTCATAAGCGCGGTCTTTGCGGATTCTAATCCCTCAAAGGTAAAATTGAGTTTTTTTCTATAATGCGCGTTCAAGCAAAAAAACCTGTATTCCACAGCCGTATAGCCTCTCTTCTCAAGGTCGGCAATGGTATAATTATTCTTTAGACTCTTGCTCATCTTGCCGCCGTCGACAAGTAAAAATTCCGAATGAACCCAAAAATTTACACTTTTTTTACCCGTCAAAGCTTCGTTTTGCGCTATTTCGTTCTCGTGATGTATGGGTATGTGGTCGACGCCGCCGGTATGAATATCAAAATATTCGCCCAAATATTTGAGACTCATAGCCGAACATTCGATATGCCACCCCGGATATCCCATGCCCCACGGACTTTCCCATTGCATTATGTGTTCCTTACCGGCAATTTTCCAAAGCGCAAAATCAGCGGGATTTCTCTTCTCGTCATTTACGTCGACGCGCGCGCCCGCTATCCGTTCGCCGAGAATGGCGCCGCTCAATTTCCCGTATCCGCCGAATTTTTCTATGTCAAAGTAAACCCCGTCGCTCGTTCTGTACGCATAGCCTTTTTCTTCCAAGGCGGACACGTAATCAATCATCTCCTTTATATGATCCGTCGCTTTGACTATTCTTTCGGGCAAGTCGATATTAAGCTTTTTCATATCCTGAAAAAATGCCGCGGTATAAAATCCGGCTATTTCGTACGGCGATTTTTTTTGTTCACGCGCGCTTTTTTGCATCTTATCCTCGCCGGTATCGCCGTCGGACAATAGGTGTCCCACGTCGGTTATATTCATAACTCCGTTCAATTTATACCCCTCGTATTTAAGAACGCGCCTAAGTAAATCCATAAAAATATATGTCCTAAAATTACCTATATGCGCATAACCGTAAACCGTCGGACCGCATGAGTACATGCGCGCTTCCATACCTTCTATCGGTTTAAATTCTTCTTTTTTCCGCGTAAGCGTATTATACAGATACATATCTTTTCCTTCTTTATTTCTTTAACGTCTTAACGACGGTTTTTACGCGCCGATAATCCCGAAACCGTTAAAACGCCTGTAAAAACTCATTTATCTACTTTTTTATATCCCGTCGCCCCAAAATTCAGCGCCTTCACTTTCGTCCGTCATCGCTATGGAATATCTGCATGATTCGATACCCGCCGCGTTTTCGATTTTTTCCAACCTTTTGCCGATACGTCTAAATTCTTCTATAACCGGATCGGGCAAGCCTATTTGGTCGAGTATCTCTCCCACCTTTTCGCCACGGTGCCTCACGACTCTGCCGGGCACGCCGACAACGGTGGAATGCGGCGGAACATTCTTTAACACCACGCTGTTTGCTCCGATTTTACTGCCTTTTCCGACGGTTATCGGCCCCAACACCTTAGAACCGGAGCTTATCATTACGTCGTCCTCTATCGTCGGGTGTCTTTTTCCGGTATCTTTTCCCGTGCCGCCCAAAGTGACCCCCTGATATATGACCACATTATTTCCCACCTCGGCGGTCTCGCCTATGACGACGCCCATGCCGTGGTCGATGAATATTCCTTCGCCAAGCTTCGCCGCCGGATGTATCTCTATGCCCGTCTTATGCCGCGCGTGTTGGCTTATTATGCGCGCAAAAAGCTTAAGCTTTTTTTTGTGGAGCCAATGCGCTATCCTATACATAACCAAAGCCTTAAACCCGGAATAAGTCAGTATCACCTCAAGCTTATTCCGCGCCGCCGGATCTTTTTCCGTTACGGCATTCAGATCCGCTCCGATTTTTTTAAACATTAATTATCCCACCCCTTCTCCCCCTCCGCCGGGGATTCGACATAAAATCCCGCCGGCTATTCGGTTGGAACTTTTGTCTTTTAATATAAATAAATTTTAATTATTAAAATAAGCTTTATCAAAAAATTCTTCAAGCGTTATCCCCGCGCCGTCGCACAATCGCTTGATTATATAAACCGTCGGGCATTTCGTTCTGCCCTTTAAAAACTCGTAAACCGTAGACGGATTGACGCGAGATACTTTTGTCAAATTTGCGACGCTCATATTTTTTTCCGCGCATATTTCAAGTATGCGCCGCGCGACGGCATGCTCTATCATCATAAATATACGCTTTCTCCCAAAAAAAAATCCCTATGGGCGAGTTACAAAAAGCCGCTTACTCTTCTTTTCAATCCGCGCCGCCGCGATTTGCCAACCGCTATGTTTGCCCGCAATAACATGCACCGAGTTTTTTGCATTATAACGCTTTTGAAAAAAAAAGTCAAATAATCGGCGCCTCAAAAAAACTTCCTGAATTGAAAAAGCTAATGCGACAAGGTAAAAAAAAGGCTCAAAAGAGTCTAACTCAGTTTAAAATGTTTGTGGGAACAAATATTTATCTAAGAAAGACTGATTATGAGCCGTGAATATGGTGACGCAGATTCGGGAAAATTCAAGCGTTTGAGCGAGAAAAATCGTATACGGATTGAAAGTTGGTTAAAAGACGGCGTTATCGCGATATTTTTACGTTCCAACAACAGCGGATAAATATTAAACGCCTTTAAGCCATTTTGCCGCCAAAAAAAAACGCCTACTTTCTTAATTAAAGCCTCTCAATTTAAATATCCGACGTCCACTCCCGCGGCGTCAAACAATCCCACATACTTCGATTCCGAATACTCCGCCGCGACTACGCATCTTTTTATCTGAGCGTTGACAATCATCTTTGCGCAAAGGATGCATGGCGATTGCGTACAATAAATTGTTCCGCCTTTGACCGAAACGCCTTTTATAGCCGCTTGAATAATTGCGTTTTGCTCGGCGTGAACGGCACGGCAAACCTCGTGTCGCTCTCCGGACGGAATATTTTGTTCGTTCCTCAAGCAACCCAACTTCATACAATCGTCAACCTTTGAACACGCGCCGTTATAACCCGTGGAAACAATCTGGTTCCCCACCGTAATCACGGCTCCGATTTGTCTGCGCAAACAAGTAGACCTTTCGCTCACAACCCGCGCAATTTTCATAAAATATTCGTCCCACTCGATCCGTTGCATAGTACTTTTCAACTCCAGTCTCATAACGTTTTTGTTGATTTCAGTGAAATTTTAAATCGCCGTTTCCGCGATACTCGTAAAAATGATTCCGAGAGCCGCGGCTCCCGCGTCGGGATAGGTCAAGCTGCGTTCTCCGACATAACTCGCCCTGCCTCGTGAAGCGATCATATTTTTTGTGGCTTCCGCCCCCTTAACTGCGGCGCTCGCTCCCGCTTTAAGCGCGGTTTGTTTATCATCGCCCGCCGCGGCCGCGACTTTTAGCGCGTCGATTGCGGGAACAAGCGCGTCTAAAAGCGTCTTATCTCCGGGCTTAGCGCCGCCGCGTTTCATAATGCCGTCCGCCGCGCTTTGCATCATCTCCGCAAATTCCGCAAGAGAAAGCGTTGATTTTTCCGCCGCATACTTTCCCGCGGCTTTGAACGCGCCGCCCCATATGGGACCGGACGCTCCGCCGCAATGCTCCGCGATGACGAATCCGCAAGACTTTACAAACGCGCCTATATCGCTCCTGTCGAGATTGTTCCATTCGTTTTTCAATTCCCTAAAGCCTTTCGCAAGCGACATTCCAAAGTCTCCGTCGCCCGCCGCGGAATCTAATTCGCAAAAATACACCTCGTTTTTTAAAATAACCTCCGTCATAACCGAAATTATTTTTTCTATATCGTTTAAACTAAACATTCTAAATATCTCCTTTTTTACTTATCTGAACGCCGGCGTTTCGCAAGGCATATCAAGCAATTCTTTCAGTTCGCCGTCGAGCTTTAAAAAAGTAAGCGACGCGCCCGCCATATCGATGGACGTCATATAATTGCCCACATAGACTTTGTATACTTTGATAAAATCCGGCAAAAATTTAGTAACCGAATTATAAAACAGATATAACTCTTGAAGCGGCGTCGCGCCGAATCCGTTGACCATAACGGCTATCTCGCTCTCGGAATTTATTTTGAGATCGTTTATCAAAGCTTCCGTCATTTTTTTCGCAAGGTCGTCGGCGTTCTCAAGACGCTGACGCGCGATGCCGGGCTCTCCGTGAATCCCCACGCCGTACTCCATCTCGCCGTCGCCGATACTAAACGTCGGAGTTCCTTTGGCGGGAACCGTGCACGACGTAAGAGCAAAGCCTATGCTTCTCACATTGTCTACGGTTTTTAAAGCGACGGCTTTTACCTCTTGTAAGGATTTCCCAAGCTCCGCCGCGGCGCCCGCGATTTTATGCACAAAAACCGTTCCCGCCACTCCGCGTCTGCCTATCGTGTATAAGCTGTCCTTAACCGCTATGTCGTCGTTTACGTAAACGCTTTCGACTTCCATATCGTCATCCTTCGCGTCTTCCTTTGCCGTGTCAAAATTCATACGGTCGCCGCTGTAATTTTTTACAATCAAAAGCGTGCCTCTATTTGATGCCGTACCTTTTATGGCGTTATATACCTGCACGGACGACGGCGAAGCGAACACGTCGCCGCATACCGCCGCGTCGAGCATACCGCGTCCGACAAAGCCGGCGTGCGCCGGTTCGTGCCCGCTTCCGCCTCCGCTTATCAGAGTGACCTTATCTTTGTTTAACAGCTTCTTTTTTATAATCTTATACTTCGGCAAAAATTCTAAGTCGGTATGCGCCTTGACTATACCCTCGCACATTTCGACGACGATATTTTCGGGATTGTTAATTATTTTTTTCATACTAAAACCTCTTTTCTTTTTGGATTAAATTTATAAAAATCTTATTTTGACGGGGCTTACGCGTTTATGCGTAAGCCCCGCCGTATCCGTTAATTTTCGGAACTTAATAATCCGTATCCATAATCGGCATAAAGCGATTCTTCAGCCCTTTTTTGCCCGTTCGCGCCTTTTCAACGCCGATCGGCGGGACTATCGGCATAAGGAAGCGGCTGTCCGGCGGAAAAGAAATGTAATATGCCCATGCTTATCATGAATACCTGCTCTAAAAATTACTCGCCGAGCTTATCCGCCGTAAGTATCGCCGCCGCAACGTCGTCGGGCGTTACCTTAAAAGGCATATTATGTATAGATTCTTCGGGTATGCAAGCTTTTTCGGCTACCCGGCGCAACAATTCGGGCGATAACTTTTTGATTCCGAAATCCGCAAGACACGTGGGCAGTCCCACAAGCTTGCAGAAGTCTATTACCTCCTCTATTTCGGCGCCGTCGGCATTCTCCAAAACCAACTGCACGATGGTTCCGAAAGCGACCTTTTCACCGTGATAAAACTTATGCGCCTCTTCAACGACGGTAAATCCGTCGTGAATAGCGTGCGCCGCCGCAAGTCCGCCGCTCTCGAAGCCGAGACCCGACAAGAGTATATTGGCTTCGACGATATTCTCCAAAGCCTTTGTCACCACCTTGCTTTCACAGGCAAGCTTAGCCTTGTATCCGTCCTCTAAAAGGGTTTCATAACACAATTCCGCAAGCCGAAGAGCGGTTTTTGTGCCCGCCGCGCCGCCGCATTGACCGCCCGCGTTGACTTTTGCAA
>JAISQX010000002.1 GCA_031273965.1 Clostridiales bacterium | reverse complement strand
CTTGCGGTTCTCTTCATCGGATACGGCGTCGTTATAATTTATTATTGGTATGGCGTTTTGCAACGGACACCGGAGCAACATCTCCTTTAGATGCCGCCTCTTGCCCTCGTCGTTAAAGTGCTGATGCTCGACGAGTATTTGCCTTATGCTATACTTGCTGTCGATAAACTGTCTGTAGTTTTGCATAAGTACCGATTGCCCCTGCGCGGCATAATCGGTCTTTATTTCATCGGACGTCCGCCCGTCTTTTGAAAGCTCGGCGCCGTTGCGCTTCATGTAATCCAGCCGCCCTACCTCCGTAGCGCCGCTTGACACCAACGCATATCCCGGCTTGAGTTCGCGTGAAAGCCGCGAAAACACGTTGTAATTTATATCGTTGTAATCCTTGTTGATAAGCGCCATTGAGCCTATCTTGATTACAAGGTCGATTGTCCCGCTCATGAAAAAACTCCTCCTCCTAAATCTCTCACAATACATTTTTTTAGAATTTTGCACGCGCTATTTCTTTTGTCGCTTGTTATGACGATGAATATCCGTATTTATTATATACGCATAATACGGTATCAATCAAGCGTCCCGATGTATTTTATAAAAAAATATAATGCTCTTCGCGGGCTATCGACAAAGGCATTATCTTTTTTTTTGCGTTCGATATCAAAGCTTATCCTAAGGTTTTACGCTCAATGCGAATTTCTTCGAAATTTTACGCCCTGCCCATATACTCTCCGCCTTCGCGGGTGTCGATTCTGATGACGTCGCCCTGATTGACAAACATAGGTACGTTTATCACAAGCCCCGTCTCAAGAGTCGCGGGTTTTGTGGAATTGGTCACGGTGTCGCCCTTTGCGCCCGGCTCGCACACCGTTACCTCAAGCTCTACAAAATTCGGCGGTTCGACGAGAAACGCGGCTCCCTTATAAAAAGATATTGTCGCGTTTGTGTTTTCCTTTATAAATAAAAGCGCGTTCTCTACTTGACTTTCATTTAAAGGCGTTTGCTCGTATGTCTCGGGGTCCATAAAATAACAAAGTCCGCCGTCCGAATACAGATATTGCATTTCCTTTCTCTCTATTATTGCAAGTTCAAATTTATCAGACGGATTAAACGTGCGCTCAATAATACTGCCGCTTATGACGTTCTTTATCTTCGCCCTGACGAATGCCGCGCCTTTTCCCGGTTTGACATGCTGAAAGTCTACGATTACCATAACGTTGCCGTCCATCTCAAAGGTAATTCCTTTACGAAAATCACCCGCCGTTACAAATCCCATTTTTTTATTCCTCCAAATTTATATTTTAATAATTTTTGATTTTACCGCGTTAATTTAATTTCTATATATACAATAATTTTTTTTCAGACTTACAAAAATTCATAATTCCGTCGTCCGCTATACGAACCATATCTTCTATCCTTACCCCGTACGAACCTTCAATATATATTCCCGGTTCTACGGTGACGACGTTTCCGCGCTTTAGTATATCGGCGCTCTTTTGCGACAGCCTCGGCTCCTCATGTATCTCCAACCCGACGGAGTGCCCCAATGAATGTGTGAAACACCCTCCGTACCCTTTTTCGGCTATTATCCCGCGAGCGACAAAATCCGCCTCTTGACAGCTTTTGCCTGCCGCTAAAAATTCCAAAGCGGCTGTCTGTGCGGATAAAACTGCGTCATAGACGTCTTCATAACCGTCCGCCGCCGAATTGCCAAAAACGAACGACCGCGTCATATCGGAACAATAACCCTTATAAACCGCGCCGATGTCTATGGTTACAACGGACGACCTAACAAGTTTTTTTTGTCCATATATATGATGAGGACGGCTGGTGTTTTCGTTAAAAGCGACTATGGGGTCAAAGGACGCCCCTTGCGCGCCCGCTCTTCGCATGAAGTATATTATTTCGTCCGCAACGTCTTTTTCCGTAACGCCCTCTCTGACGGTTTTTAAGATATTCAGGTATGCCGCGTCTGCTATTTCCGCGGCGCGTTGCATACGGGACGTCTCGTTCTCGTCTTTTATTCCACGTAAGCCGTCAATATCTGCGCTCGCTGGCATAAGCTCCGCGCCCAAAGTTTTGAGCGCTTCGTACTCCGAGTGTAAAACCGTACCGTCCTCGTATCCCAATCGTCTTACGCCGTTATTTTGCAAAACTTCTTTTACCGCCTCATACGGATTTTGGCTTGTAATATCAAAAACCTCAATACCGTCTCCAAAAAATTCTCTCGCTTCCTCCGTATAACGTTTGTCCAAAAAAAACAGAGCTTTACCGTCTTTGAATAGTAAAAGATAAGAATTTTCGCTTACAAAATCCGTGAAATAAAATTTATTTACTCCGCTAATGACTATCGCCGCGTCAAAAGCGTCGGAACAAAACAAAGCTTGTCTTTTCATTTTAATATTATACCATATACGGGAATAAGACACAAGCGGTTTTTTATTATTTAGCGCGCGGTCTACGCATTTTTGATTTTAGAAAAACATAAGCGATTTTTAAATGAAATGTAAAATGCTTTAAAGATTAAAAACGAAGTTAAATTTATTAAATAAAATATTAAAACAAAAAACTAACTCCTATCGCCGCCAAAATTATACCGCCCAAAATATCGGCGACGCCGTTCTTTGCCTTTAGCGCGGCTCCGAATTTGTACCCGATAAAAAGTCCGCCGAAACAAATCGGAAAGGTTATAATGGAGATTACAGGAGCGGACACGTATATTATTATCGAAAAATTCAAAAGCGAAACTCCCACCGCAAGCGCGTCTATACTGGTAGCTATACCTTGGAGCAGAACCGAAGCCGCTTTAAACGCCTTGTCCTCCGCGTCTTCGCCGCTTTTGCCCGCTCCTCCACGTTTGCCTTCGCTCCTTAACTCCGTTACGCCCTCGTACATCATCTTAACGCCTATTATGAGCAATATGCCAAAAGAAATAATCCCTAAATAATCGTTTATATAACTTAAAAAAAGTCTGCCGAACAGATAGCCGAGAAGCGGCATTACCCCTTGTAAAACGGCAAACACACCCGACACAACCGCAAACCTTTTAAAGTCCGGTTTTTTAACCGTCAAGCCTTTGCACAACGAAACCGCGAATGCGTCCATGGAAAGTCCTACGGCAAGCAAAAAAAGCGTCAACCAATCTCCCATAACGTAAGTCCCTCCTCTATCCTCTAATACCCCACTTTTGTTCTTCTCTTCAAAAGTTCTCACACGGACGTAATTATACGCTAAACGTAATACCGCGCTTGCGCCGTCCACAACTCAAAATATTTGCTTTTTTCGTCTTTGATAAGATCTTCATGTTTTCCGTATTGCACCAACGCGCCTTTTTCAAACACCGCGATTTTTTCGCAAAAGCGGCACGACGACAAACGGTGCGATATATATACCGCGGTCTTGTCTCCGACTAAACCGTTAAATTTCGAATAAAGCTCGTATTCCGCCACGGGGTCCAACGACGCCGTCGGCTCGTCGAGAATAATAAAGGGCGCGTCCTTATAGAGCGCGCGCGCAAGCGCGAATTTTTGAGATTCTCCGCCGGAAATTTCCACTCCGTCGTCGTTGCAATCCTTATATAAATACGTATCTATACCGTGCGGAAGCCGACTCACCCGAGCACCCAAGCCGGCCGCGTCCATACATTCGAAAATTTTTTTTTCGTCGTACTCGCCGCCGCATGTAATGTTGTCCGAAATCTTAAACGAAAATATTTTATAATCCTGAAAAACGACGGCGAAAATTTTTCGGTAGTCGTCCGTATCGTATTCTCTCATATTAATTCCGTTCACAAATATTTCACCCTCGTAATCGTCATACATCTTTGTCAAAAGCTTTATAAAGGTGGTTTTTCCCGAACCGTTCTGTCCAACTATGGCAAGATGCTCTTTCGGATTGATTTTTATACTGAAATTCTTTAGCGCGTACGCTTCGCTGCCGGGGTATTTAAAGCTGACGTTTTGAAATTCGACGGTTAGATTTTCGGTGTCCACGCTTTCGGTCTTCATCTCGCCGGCGCGCTGATTCTCCGTGTCGATAATATCGAAATAATATCCGACCGTCTGTAAAATTTCCACAAACGCCCCTATTTGCGTAAATATCTCCGTAAGCCCGCTGACGATTATCAAAAAGCTTCCCGTATACATTACGATGTCTTCCACGGGAAAAGTTTTTACAAGTCCCTTAAGCCCTATAAAGGCATACACGGCAAATCCGGCAATCGCTCCGATTACGGCTATTACGGACGTATTAAGCCCCGTCGTCGTCGCGGTCTTTTTTCTGATTTTTACGCCTTTTTCTATTAGATGATGCGACGCGTCTTTTTCTATTAAATTCTGCTCGCCGAATATCCTTATTTCCTTGCCGTTCTTGTAGTCGGTCACGGTTTCCAGATAATATTCGAATATCTTACTGAGATTCAAATATTGATCCTTTAGATTAAAATACATCTTTTGGGTGCGTTTATTCAAAAAGAAAACGCCGACGATCAAAAGCGCCATCACGCCAAAAACCAACAAAGCAAAAGAAGGAGATTCTATAAAGCTGTCGCCAGTGCTTTGGAAGCTTACCGTAAACAAGGGAATAAGCACGCTCAATGCCACTCCGAAAGACGTCAACCCAAAGAACATATTGCTTACCGCCCACGAAAAATATCCAAAATGACTGCCTATGCCGTTTAAACTCTCCTTATATTTTCTCGTCTTCTCGTCAAATTTTTTGTCCTCAAGCTTTTCGTAATCCACCGAAAAAAGTTTCATCGCGGCTTTGTTCTTTTCGGCTAAATACATTTTCGGGTACGTGGTTATTTCGGAAAGCGTCGATGTGATACTTGAGGCTATACCTATCGCCAGATTCAAAATAACCGCCGATATCACATAGTTTACAAGCGTTCCGACGTCTCCGGCGCCCAACAACTCCCCGACTATTTTTGCGGTAAAAATTATATTGACAAAAGGCTTTGCCGATCTCAAAACCGCGTTCAAAATCTGTAGCGGCAAAGACAACGGAGAAATTATAAACACCTCTTTTATACTTCGAAAAAACAACTTAAATAAATTCGGTTTTTTTGACATAAATATCATCTCCCCAAAAATAAGGCTTACAAACCGTCTTAATCGCTTGCAAACGTTTTTCGCGTCCGTTCCTAAAATTCTTTTCCCGTTTTGTAATAATAGCTTTGTATCTCGTACATTTTCCAATACTCGCCCTTTTTAGCAATCAATTCTTCATGTGTGCCCGATTCCCAAATCCCGCCGTCTTTAATGAAAAATATTCTGTCGCAAAAACGCGTTGAAGAAAGCCTATGCGATATAAAGAAAGACGTTTTACCGCTTGTGAAATTATTGTATCTCAAATACATATCGTTTTCGGCGATAGGGTCAAGAGCCGCCGTCGGCTCGTCAAGAATAAGTATGGGAGCGTTTTTGTACAAGGCTCGCGCCAAGAGAAGCTTTTGCGTTTCGCCTCCCGACAGATTTATAGCGTCGTCAAAGACCTTTTTTATT
>JAISQX010000215.1 GCA_031273965.1 Clostridiales bacterium | reverse complement strand
TGTAGCTTTATTTTTTGCGGTCTCAATACTCCTTCACTTCCTCAATAAACAGATTATCGAAAAAATGATTTTAGGAACCAAATGCACGATTCCGAGAGTTATAAGAAATATTCCGAAATATTTCCGCAGCGCGCCGGCGTCCGTGTTTAACGATAACAGCGCGCCCCCGGCAGCCGACAACAACGCGGGCGCCGTCATCGGCAAGATTATGTCTTTTTGTATAAGCTTGTTTTTTAGATGTATGATAAGCGCTATTACGGACATAGGAATAAACGCCGCCAAGTTTACGCCTTGCGCCGCATGTTGAGCGACGCCCATGCATAGCGCAAGAAGCGGAACCGTAAGCGTTCCTCCGCCCATGCCCATTCCGCCCAAAACTCCGCCTGCTATACCTATCAGAACATAAAATAGATACCTCACTTTATGCGTTCTCCCTTTTATTGACATAATTAGACAAAAGTTCTTAATACGCCTTTTACCCGTTTAAAAATCCGAGAATACGTTCAAACAAACCGTAAACGAGCGGTTTTTAGCGAATTTTAGCGCAAGATTAAGAAAATTTTGACGACGTTTTCGCGGCACAACGGTCAAAAAAAATAAAGTAAGCGCAATAAAAAACGCCGTAATCCTCTATTTCGTCACAAGAAATACGCCCGATAAAATCATTAAGCAATAAAAAAGCGTCTCCAGCTTATCGTTCGACAGTTTCTTTAACAGCGAGGCGCCGAGTATGCCGCCCAAAAATATCCCGCCGCCCGCCGACAGAAGTAAGGGGATATCGGACGTGCCTTTTAGAAGATATATTGCCCCGCTCAAAACCGAAAGCGGAAGTATAACGGCTATCGCCGTGGCATGGGCTTTTTTCTTTTCCGTTCCCAAGAGCGATATCAAAATCGGCACGGCTATCATGCCTCCTCCCCCGCCAAAAAAGCCGTTGACAAAGCCCGTTGCGGCTCCGCCGACGATAAGGATAAAAATACGCGCCTTTTTTAACTTTATATTCATACGTTTTTTTTCCGTTTTTTTGTTTTTTTACGCTAAGTATATAATTATTATTATAAAATAAGAATTTTATATGCAACGCGCATAAATTTGTTGCATAAAAAAACGTTTTATATTATAATAAATCAAACTGTGTTTTTGCGGTATTTTGCATTCATCCGAAAAGGCGACTCCTTCTCCTCTCGGCGCGGAGGCTTGAATTACTCAAAATAATGCGGAAAACCATAATTTAAAAGGTGAAAAACAAAAAATGGACAAATTAAAGAAAACCCGGCTAAAACGTTCTCTCGTCTGCTTATTGCTTGTTTTGTCTCTTATTTTTACGCTTGCGTCATGCAATGATAAAGATGATTCCGGCAGCAAAAGCGAAGATACGTCAGCCTCGACAAATCTTATAACAAACGGCAATTTCACGGAAATCTCCGGCTCAAACGCGCCGTTTTCCCCAAACGGCGGTTGGAATTCAAGCTCTCCGAGCGGACAGAGCGACGACGCGTTAAACGCCATAAAGAGCGGCATCATAGATACCGAGCCGTCCGTGTATCCAAAAGACCGTAATAATTCTCAGTACGGTTGGAACAAAGACATCCCGAACCCCCAAACAAAGGACGGTTCGCCCGATTCAAAGGTTCTCATGATTTACAACGGGAACGGCGGAGCGTATTATTACTATGCCTCTTTTTCCGCGTCTTCGGGCAAGTTTTATAAAATAACTATCGACTTGCGGGCGCAAACCGGAACAAAGCCGTATATCAGGCTGCGCGGTTCCGCATGGGATTCTTTTGGGGATATATCCGCAATCGCGGGCTTTGAACCCGACAAATGGCAGACTTTTACGTTCTACGTACAAGCTCACCAAAGCACAAGCAAGGCCGTTCAAATAGAGCTTTGGAACGGGCAACCCGACATATCGTCAACCGGCGCGGTTTTTTATGACAACGTAAAGGCAGAGGAAGTCGAGAAAAAAGACTTCCCCGATAAGGATTCAAGCGAGAATACTTGGAATGAAAGATACGTTTCGCTGCGTTATCCGAATCCGGACTTTAACGCGTCTACGGCAACCTATAGCGAAAGCTCAAAATCTCCCGTTTCGCCCAACGACTATTCCGCCTCCGCGGGAACCTCTAAGGACACGACAAAGACCGCGGCTACCGGCGGCTCAAAAGTATCTCAAGGTATCGTATCCGGAGATTATACTTATGTTACGGGAAAGGACGAGAACGGAACCGACGTTTACAGCTCCGCCGTAATTGTCGACAAGAATAGCCAGCCCGGCGGCGCTACCGACAACTTTGTTCTCATGATATGGAATAAAGACTATACCGCGTACGGCTATAAATCAACCTCCAGCAGCTCGCTTCTTTTGGAACGCGGTCTCTTTTACAAAATAAGCGCGTACGTAAAGACAGACCTTTTATATTCGGTCGAATACAAGCCCTCCGTTCCGTCCGGAAGCGGTACGTCAAACTTTGGCAACGGAGATTACTACAAAAACGCCAACGGCTCCTATTCGCGCGTAAGCACGTCCTCCGAATTGAAGGTAGGCAATTTCACTCTCGGAATAAGATTGAGTTTACCCGTTCAGTCGGGAAGCACGACGACGAGATGGCTTGACGTCGTAGAACAAAACGGCGATTTAACTTTTAATGACGACGAGTCCGCGGCTATAAAGTCGATTGTATATACGCTCTATTCCCTTATGGACAGCAATATAAACTTCAGTTACAAAAATATCCATGCGTGGCTGAGTGCGTCCGGCGATTTTGACTTAAGCGATACGACGAAGTATCCGGATCCCGAAACCGTTGACGAAAACACGGCGGAAGGCAAAGACGCGGCGTTTACCGACGAAGTCGAAGCCGCGCTTATACAGCTTCTAACAAAACAGGATACCGACGGAAGCGAGGATTACGGCGACAAATGGGAGTTGTCATATAAGCAATTCAAAGCATATCTCCGCGCTTATCAAAATTTTGTAAAAGACAAAGAAAATACCACGCTCTATTATTCGATAAACGGCACTAATTATTCCCAAACAAGCTACAAATACGGTTTGGAAAGATACACCGCCACGGAAACGGAGATAACAAAATCAAATAACCCCATGAACCTCGGCGGCACGATTAAGCTAAATGCCGGCGCGACGACGATAGAGATAAAAGGCATTATCACCGACGGCGCATGGGAGGAATACGTCATATACGTGCAGGCTAATCAATTCGACAACACAAGTTTCTCTCTCGGTTTTTATTTGGGAGAGGGAGGCGCCGCCGAAACGGAAACCCATGTAAAAGGTTTTATGTTCGTCGATACCATGCGTATATCGTTCGATAAGCAAAAGAGCGAAATAGACGGTTTCCCCGATTACATCGGAAGCGACTTTGAAGACCAATACTACGGCGAACGTGAAAAGACCCTGAACGGCACATATTATTACAATACTCCGGGACAAAAAATCGTCGCCGCCAGCATAGTTTCCAACACGGAAGATAACCTCGTCGAAAACTGGGAGTTTAACGACGCGAACGGAGGCGAAACGGGTTGGGACTTCAAACAGCCCGACGAAATCGACCCGGACAACGGCGAGTCTTACAATCACGTATCCGACGTCACCCACGGAGCAGTCGACAAGGGCGAAGAATTTTTACCCTATGTTATCGGCGACAACTATTCCGGAAATATTCTCGCGATATCCGCAAATGACTACGGAATCTTCCGATACACGCCGTCGAGCACGCTTGCCGCGACCGCGCCGTCTCCAAACGGCTTGGGCGCATTCCGGATCCTTCCCTACAGCTATTACAGAATGTCGCTGTGGGTAAAAACGGAAAACATCCCGTCTAATTCCTCCGCAACGGTAAGCGTAACCCTCGTAAATTACAAGCTCAACGAAAAAGACGAAGGCAAATATGACGGCACCGACGGAAAAACCTACGACAGAGTAGAGTTGTCGAGCGTTACGGGTATAGTTACCACGGAGGATACGGAAAACAACGGCTGGACGGAAGTAGTTTTCTATATTGCCGGCAATCATCTGTACAACGATTCCCAATACGTCGATTTTGAAATAGTCTTCGGCAGCGGAACGTATATGACCGTCGAAACCTTGGCAAAGGGTGACGTCTATATCGCATATCCGAATATGTTTAAAATATCGTATAAGGACTATACCGGCGCTCCGTCTTCCGCGAAAAAATATGAATTTACGACGGAAACCTATCCGTCGTCAAATTCGTTTACAAACGGCGAATTTGATTTAATCGACATAGAAAATTCAAAAATAAACGACTACGGCATTCTTCAGGAACCGGGTATCCCCTCCTCTTGGACTTTCCAGGACGGAAAAATCAAGGATACCACCACCGGCGCGACGCTTACAAAGAACGACGTCGTTTCCGGAATTATAGATCTGAATAACCTGGCTATCGTTGAACTGCTCGCGGGATATAACTTGATAAATCTCACGGGGGCGAATACCCCCGAAGAAAAAATCGCGAAGGCATACGAGGAGATTTACGGCTCAAACAACGAGCTTACGCGTTCAAACTCGTTGTTGCTTATGAGCGACATCCGCACTTCGACCGACTCAAACGGCGACAAAGAAACGCACCCGGGAGAATATCTCAATTACGGATACAAATCATCGTCGTCAAAATCTCTCTCTTCGGAAAGATACTACAGAGTATCCGTCTTTGC
>JAISQX010000135.1 GCA_031273965.1 Clostridiales bacterium | reverse complement strand
TTCCGGTATGATTTCCGTTCTCTTGAGGGTGAAGGTAATCATGTATAAAATCCTCCGCGCTTCCTTCGTATATACCGAGCAAAGCCGAAGTATTTCTGTCTATATAGTTTTCGTGCGGTCCTTTTCCGTAAAACCTTATATTTTTTATTCCGTCCGTAAGCGAAAACTTAAATCCGTACCTTATAAGATTTATAAACGACCTCACACTCATAGAAAGCGCCGCGCTTCCGTCTCCGTATATTTTATATGTCGTCTTTAGTGAAATGAGATTTGGCATAAACCATTTTATGCTTATCTCTGCCGCTTCTCCGTCGTTTTTGACGTCTATCTTTAACGGTTTAAGCTTTTTCATGGCTTTTTTGTACCGTTGAAAATCAAATATTTTTGAAAGTATGGGTACCTGTAAAATAGTGTCGTTATCTATCGGAGCGCGCCAAAAATTAGGCGTTATCGGTTCCGATAGAAGCTGACGTCCGTCTTTTTCGAACGAAATTATCGCGCCGCTTTTTTTGTCCACGGTTAATGAAAATCTTTCGCCGTATATGACCGCTTTTTCGTCGCCGTCGTCTATATGGACTTTGCCGTAAGCGTTTTTGGGAAGCGAAAAATCGGATTCTTCCGTAATAAATTGCCCCCTTGCCGCCACATATCCCTTGCCGGCAAAGGTATTGTTTTCTTTTGCAATAAGCTCCGCCGTTATATATTTTTCTTTGTAAGGCTTTCCGTTAAGAGTCTCTTCGCAATCGAAAGAAAACGGTATCTTTATCTCTTTCTCCTCGTCCGGTTTTATCGACGGGAGTTCAATTTCCGCGCCTTTTATAAACACGCCGCCGCAATATAGAGAAACCTTGAGATAAAATTCGTTTAAGTCAATAAACATAAAGCGATTTTTTAAGCGCAGCATGCTGTCCGCATAAGTCATAAAAACGCGCGTATACGCCGCTTTTACCTCATATAACGCCGGGTTTGGAGACCTATCCGCGCGAACTATGCCGTTAAACGCGAATATACCGTAATTCGGTTTGTCAAAAAAATCGCCCCCGCAACAATATTTTTTGTTGCCTAATTTGTCGTATATAAGTATCGCTTGATCGGCAAAATCCCAAATGTAGCCGCCCGCAAGTCTGTCGTATTTTTCAAATTCTCTTTGATAATCGACAAAATTTCCAAGGCTGTTGCCCATTGCGTGCGCATATTCGCATTGAATATACGGAAGGTTCTTATACTCTGCTCCCGTAAGCAGATACCCCATCATATCGTTCCAATTAGCTCTGCTGTGTATAATAGGTTTGCCTTTTCCTATTTTGGGCATTTTATCGAGAGGCGCATACATCTCGGACAATATATCGGTCGCGCTCAAGCGATTATCGGGTTCGTAATGGATAGGACGAGTGTCGTCAAGGCTCTTCGCCGTAGCTTTCATACTCTCAAAGACGCTCCCTGTTCCCGCTTCATTTCCGAGAGACCAAAAAATAACGCAAGCATGATTTTTGAAACTGTCTATCATGTTCGTCAAACGGTAATTGCAGTGTTTCAACCACTCGGGGCTGTCCGCCGGTATATACTTGGCTAATCCGTGAGTTTCTAAATTACACTCGCTCATTACAAGTATGCCGTATTCGTCGCATAGCTCATAAAAGCACCTTGCGCCGGGATAATGAGCAGTGCGCACCGATGTGATATTGTTCGCTCTCAAAAGCCTTATATCGTCTTCCATGACGCTTCTCGGCACGGCGTGTCCGTATTCCGGATGAAAATCGTGTCTGTTTACTCCGCAAATTTTAAGCGGTTTTCCGTTCAAAAGTATAAAAGGCCCCCTGCCGTCCTTTATGGGCGAGATTTCTATGCTTCTGAAGCCGAATTTTTGTTTGCGCGCGTCGATTATTATATCGTTTTCACGCAACGTGAACGTCACGTCGTATAAATAAGGATTTTCATGACTCCAAGCCGTTATCCCTGTAACGTCTATATTTACACGTCCCGTCTTTGCATTTGCTCCGTCCGCAAGCGCCGCCGCTTCAACGGTCTTTTCGGCTATTCGTTTTCCCTCCGCATCGTCTATCGTCAATGAGAGCGTTCCGCCTTTATATTCGCGCCTTTTGGCTTGTATCTCCGCTTCAAACATAAATACAGCGGATTTGATGTCGGCGTTTAATTTGCATCGCGCAAAAAAATCACGGATTTGTACGCGCGGCTTATATATTAAATTTACGCTTCTGAATATTCCGGAAAGCCGCCACATATCCTGATCCTCAAGATAACTCGCCGCGGTATACCTATAAACCTTAACCGCAAGACGGTTTTTTCCTTCTTTGACAAAATCAGTTATATCATACTCGGTCTCCGAAAATGTATCCGCCGAAAAACCGACAAAATTTCCGTTGACATAGACCTCGCCCGCACTGTTTATTCCGCCGAAGTTGATATATATATTTTGTCCGTCGGCATTCTCGATTTCAAAATCACGAACATATAAACCCACGGAATTTTTTTCGCCGTAAATAAACGGGATTTTGGATATTTTTTTTGACTCTATAGCGTATGGATACGCCGTATTTGAATATATCGGCGTGTCATAGCCTTTTATCTGCCATTCCGAAGGCACTTCGATTTCACTGTAACAGCTTAAGTCGGCGTCCGTTTTATAAAAAAATTTCGGCGCGTCATATACGCTTTGACAAAACAAGAAATTCCACATACCGTCTAAAGAAATTACCTTGCCCGTTAATGGAAAACCTGCTCCGCTCCTCCGCTCGGTGTTGATATCAAAAACCTTAACGTCATTCCAAAGTGGCTTTTGCATGCTCGCTGCTCCTTTTATGGTTTTTAATGACTCTTTAGGGATAAATTTTTAAAGGTTTCCCCTAAAACCTTTACAAAACTTTTTTAAAATAGCGTTTTGCACTCTTTTTTAGTTTTTAAAAGTATACTACCGCGCTATTCCCGAATACAGCGGATGTTTTTCACACAAGGTCTTGACCTCTTTTTTTACATAGTCGGCTGCCGCAGATTTTTCAAATACGGTTCTTGCGATACACTTTCCGATTATCTTCATGTCCTCTTCTTTCATTCCGCGCGAAGTGACGCTCGGAGTACCGATTCTTATCCCGCTTGTCACAAAAGGCTTTTCCGGGTCGTTGGGCACGGCGTTCTTATTGACCGTAATTCGTACCTCGTCCAAAAGATGTTCAAGCTCCTTTCCCGTAATGTTTGAGCCAATAAGGTTTAAAAGCATGAGATGATTGTCGGTTCCGCCGGAAACAAGCTTTATTCCGTTATTTAGGAGCGTATCGGCTAAGGTCTTTGCATTTTTTACAATCTGTTTTTGGTAGTCTTTAAAACCGTCGCTTAAAGCTTCCTTAAACGCCACCGCCTTTGCGGCTATGATATGCATAAGCGGACCGCCCTGCGTTCCGGGAAAAATAGCTTTGTCTATGACCTGAGCGTATTCCGCTTTACAGAGGATCATACCGCCTCGGGGACCTCTAAGCGTCTTATGCGTCGTCGTTGTAACAAAGTCGGCGTAAGGAACGGGATTTTGGTGCAATCCCGCCGCTACCAATCCGGCTATATGCGCCATATCCACCATCAAAAAAGCCCCTACTTCGTCGGCTATCTCTTTAAACTTCTCAAAATCTATCGCGCGCGGATAAGCGCTCGCGCCCGCGACGATAAGTTTCGGCTTGCTTTCCTTAGCTTTTTGTCTAAGTTCGTCATAGTCTATGTAATGCGTCTCGGAGTTTACACCGTAAGGCACAACGTTGAAGTACTTTCCCGAAACGTTCACGGGACTTCCGTGCGTCAGATGTCCGCCGTGCGCAAGATTCATACCCAATATAGTGTCGCCCGGTTTTAACATAGCAAAATACACGGCAAAGTTTGCGTTGGCGCCGCAATGAGGCTGTACGTTGGCGTGGTCCGCGCCGAAAAGCGCTTTTGCCCGCTCTATCGCCAGGCTCTCGGTCACATCCACATATTCGCAACCGCCGTAATATCTTTTTCCGGGATATCCTTCGGCGTATTTGTTGGTAAGATGCGTCCCTGCCGCGGCAAGCACGGCTTCGGATACAAAATTTTCACTAGCGATAAGTTCGATATTATTTTGCTGCCTGTTAAGTTCGGACGCCAAAGACTCGTAAAGCTCCGGGTCAACGCTCTTGATGATGCTAAGGTCTATCATGTTTTTCCTCCGAGAATCGTAATTTGTTTTTTTTATATCTATAAAATTGATTTAGCGCATGTAAAAATCGGTTACATATGCCGTTCAAGCATTTCCGAAAGCCTGAATTTATTTGCGAATCCGACGACTTTATCAACGGGTTCGCCGTCTTTGAATATAATTAAAGTCGGTATGGATTTTATGCCGAATTTATCAGTGATTTCGGCGTTCTCATCTATATTTACCTTACATATAACGGCTTTTCCTTTAAAATCGTCCGCAATCTCCGATATAAACGGCGCAAGCATCTTACAAGGCATGCACCAATCGGCATAAAAATCTATGAGAACAGGCTTATCACCCTTTATTATCTCTTCAAAGTTTGCGTCGGTAACCTTTACTATATTTGAATTTATCTTTTCCATAATGATTTTACTCCTTTTTTGTTCTTTAGATTATTTGCTTTTTTGTGAAAAAAATACGTAAAGCTCTTCTTCCGTAGCCTCAAAAGCCTCGTGAGTGCTCATATTTTTTATGACGTACCGAGCCGTTTCCTTTTCGCCGGAACCTATAACGACGACAAATTCGCAAGCCGTCTTGTCCGCGTATTTCATTTGCGACTTTAAACTTCTCCCCATGATGTCGGTTTCGGCGCGCACGCCGCGGCTTCTTAACTCATTAGTAATGCTCATACATTTTTTTGCGCATTCTTTATCCAGAGGCGCAAAATATACCGCGGGCGTTTTTTCCGTGACCTCAAGGAGTCCCTCGCTTTCCAGCGTCAAAATCAGTCTTTCAATACCCATTCCAAAACCGATTGCGGGAATTTCCGCGCCGCCCAATTCCTTTGAGAGCTTGTTATAACGTCCGCCGCCGCAAACCGTATTCTGCGCGCCTATATTTTTGTTTATAAACTCAAAAACTATGCCGGTGTAATAATCCAAACCGCGCACGATTTTTGTATTAACCTCATAAGGAATAGCCAACTCTTCCAAAAGCGCGCGAACCTCCAAAAAACGGTTTCCGCATGATTCACAAAGATAGTCTGTGATTTTTGGCGGGTTGAGCGCAAGACATCTTTCGTTCTTGCAGTCCAAAAGCCTGAGAGGGTTTCTTTGCAGCCTGTCTTTGCAATCGCCGCATAACGCATCCTCATGTTTTTTATAATAGTCCGTCAACGCTTTGTTATAGTTCGGACGGCAGTGTTCGCAGCCTATGCTATTGATATTGACGCAAATGTTTCGCAACCCGAGCTTATCAAAAAATGTCTTGACTATAAGCATGGCTTCGACGTCGCATTCCGCCGTATCGGCTCCGTATATCTCTACGCCGAATTGATGATGCTCGCGAAGCCTGCCCGCTTGAGGCTTCTCGTATCGAAAAATCGGACTTATATAATACATTTTTAGCGGCAAAGCGCCGGATGCCAGAGAGTTTTCGATAACCGAGCGGGCTACTCCCGCCGTTCCCTCCGGTTTTAACGTAATACTCCTTCCGCCTTTATCCTCAAACGTATACATTTCTTTATTTACTATATCCGTCGTTCCTCCGACGCCGCGTAAAAATAATTCGGTATGTTCAAAAACCGGAGTTCTGATTTCTTTGAGCGAAAAAAGCTCCGCCGTATATCGTACGGCGTCTTCTATATAATGCCATTTATAAGACTCGGACGGTAAAACGTCCTTTGTTCCTTTTGGAACGGTATACATAATATTTACCTTTAATTCTTTTTCCGGATAAGCCGCAAATAACCGCGCTCTATAGGATATATTTTTTGAGGTTAATCTCTTTGATAGTTTTTTTCATATTTTCTTTTATATAGTCTTTGTCGATGACGACGTCGATATCCTCGTACGAGCCGCCGTCGGCATTGAACGAAATATCAGTCAAGAGCTGCTCCATTACGGTATGCAATCTTCTGGCGCCTAAGTTCTCGCTGCTTTCGTTCTCCAATGCAGCAATCCTTGCGACCTCCTTTATAGCCTCGTCCGTAAAGCCGAGTTTTATCTTATCGACCTTTAAAAGCTCGGTATACTGACGTAATATCGCGTTGTCAGGCTGAGTTAAGATACGTATAAAATCCTCCTCCGAAAGACTTATAAGCTCCACTCTTATCGGGAACCGACCTTGAAGCTCCGGAATGAGGTCTTCCATTTTTGACACGTGAAAGGCTCCCGCCGCTATAAAGAGGATATAATCCGTCTTTATAAGTCCGTACTTCGTCGATACCGTACTTCCCTCGATTATCGGCAAAATATCGCGTTGCACGCCTTCGCGCGACACGTCCGGACCGCTGCCGTGACCGCCTCCGGCTATTTTGTCGATTTCGTCGATAAAAATAATCCCGTCCTGCTCGGCTCTCACCAAAGCTTCGGCATTTATGCTGTCGCCGTCGACAAGCTTATCCGACTCCTCTTGAAGCAGTATGTTTATCGCTTCTCTTACGGTAATTTTTCTTCTCTTTCTCCTCTGGGGCATAAGTCCGCCAAAGATATCTCCGACGTTTATCTCGTTTCCGCTACCGGGCGCCACCTGAATGTTTTTTGGCGCTTGAACGATATCAATCTCGACAAACTTTTTATCAAGCTTGCCGTTTTCGATTTCTTTTATAATTTCCTCTCTTATAATCGGCTCCGGAGTGTCGGCGGCATTCTTTTTCCATTCGGCAAAAAGCGCGTCTACTACCTTTTTTCTTGCAGCCTCGTAAGCTTTTGGGTATACGTCTTTATAACGCTCCTCTTTTACAAGCCGTATGGATACCTCCACCAAATCTCTTATCATCGACTCTACGTCGCGTCCGACATAACCTACCTCGGTATACTTAGTCGCTTCCACCTTTATAAACGGCGCCTTGACAATTTTAGCCAACCGTCTGGCTATTTCCGTCTTTCCGACGCCGGTTGGGCCTTTCATAATTATGTTTTTTGGCGTAATATCTTCTTTCATTGTGTCGCTCAACTGACTTCTTCTGTACCGATTGCGCAAAGCGACCGCAACGGCTTTTTTGGCTTGATCCTGTCCTATAATGTATCTGTCCAATTCCTGAACTATCTGTTTTGGCGTAAGCTCCATCTGTCTGACTCCTCAATTACTTTTATTGCTGTCTATTGTTTCTATCGTAAGTCTGTCGTTTGTAAAAACGCACAGATTACCGGCTATGAGCAAGGCTTTTTTTACTATATCGTCGGCGGCAAAATCGGTGTTTTCCGTTAGCGCGCGCGCCGCGGCGAGAGCGTAATTTCCGCCGGAACCTATCGCACAAACGCCGCCCTCCGGCTCTATCACATCGCCCGAACCGGATACTATAAAGAGATTTTCTTTATCCGCGGTTATAATCATTGCCTCGTATTTTCTCATAATCTTGCCGTCGCGCCAAAGCTCCGCAAGCTCCACCGCGCTTCTCATGAGGTTCCCCGAATATTTTTGTAACATAGCCTCAAGTTTTTCCGACAATGCAAAAGCGTCGGACACCGAACCCGCAAAACCTATAATAACTTTATCGTCGTATATTCTCTTTACCTTTACGGCGTTACTTTTCATGATGACGCTCTCGCCCATCGTTACCTGCCCGTCGCCGCCTATGGCGATTTTCCCTCCGCGTTTGACCGCGCAAATTGTCGTTCCGTGTAAGTCCGTCATTATATATACCTCTCTTATTTTTTATCCCGTCCCTTAGACGGTTTTTTATTCGTTAATAACCGTAAGAAATTTTGCTTTTTCGCTCATTGCATATTGCGCGTGCGGGATTTTGGGATTAAAATAAACTCCGTCCCCCTGCCTGAGATAAAACTCCTTATCTCCTATTACCACGCGGATTTTTCCTTCCAGAACATAATTAAATTCCTGCCCTTCGTGAACCAAAAGCTCCGCGTTGTCGTTAGGCTCCATAGTTACTATCATAGGCTTCATTGCTTTATTTTTAAATCCGTCGGCAAGCGACATATATCGGTATCCCGGATGTCTTTGGACGACCGTGCCCGCGCCGTCGTAAAAGACGCACGCGACGGACTCCTCCGGATAATTTCCAGTTATTATCACCGTAGGCTCTATATCCAAGAGCGACGCGAGACTGTAGATTATCCCTATCGGTATATCCTTTTTACCCGATTCGTATTCCTCATATTCCCCGTCTGAAATATTTAACTTGGAAGCTATATCCTTTATCGATATCTCGTTAAAGGTTCTAAAATCCTTAATTCTGCCGGCAATGGCTCTTATTTGATTTTCCATTTTTCAAATCCCTTAATTATTCAGATATTTATTTATCAGTTCTTTCCTCAACTCGTAAAGCCTGTCGGACAAGTCAACTTTATAAATATGCGGATTTTGCAGTCTTTTATACGCGTCGTAAAATTCGCCGAGCGAAGACAGCGCGTATTCTCTAATCTCGTAAATTTTGGGCAGTTTATATATAAGCCTGCCGGCTTCTATTATTTTTTCCGTAATGTTTTTTACCGAATAATCGGTTAGCGTCTTCTTTTGCCATGTGAGATCCGGATCAAAAATCGTCAGAGGCTTACTCTCGTCTATCTCTTCATCCTCTAAAAGTATTAAATCGGCTTCGGCTTTTTTCTCCGAATTAAATATCCTGTACACCTTTTTAAATCCGGGGTTTGTGAGTTTTTCTTTCGAATTGGATATTTTCATTTTGGGAATTATCTCTCCGTTCTCGAAGATGCCGGCGAGCTTATAAACTCCGCCCAAAGACGGATTGTCATAGCCTGTAATGAGCTTTGTTCCTATTCCGTAAGCGTCTATTTTTGCGTTTTGAGTGTTGAGAGAAGCGATAACGTTTTCGTCTATGTCGCCCGAAGCAAAGATGATTGCGTCGGTATATCCGGCTTTGTCCAGCATTTCGCGCGCCATACGGCTGAGATATGCGAGGTCTCCGCTGTCGATTCTTATACCAAGCGGCTTCTTATTTATGCTCTTAAGATAATCGAATACTTTTATCGCGTTCGGCACGCCGCTTTTGAGAGTGTCGTACGTATCGACGAGAAGCAGACACTTATCGGGATACATTTCGGCATATTTCATAAACGCTTCATACTCGTCGGCGAAGCTCATTACGAAGCTATGCGCGTGAGTGCCCTTCGGCGTTATTCCAAAAAGCTTTGCCGCATATACGTTTGACGTCGATTTGCAACCGCCTATCACGGAAGCCCGCGTCCCGTATATTCCCGCGTCGGGACCCTGAGCGCGCCTCAATCCAAATTCCACAACGTCCTTTCCCGCCGCGACGTAATTTATTTTTGCCGCTTTTGTGGCTATGAGCGTCTGATGGTTAATGATGTTCAAAATTGCCGTTTCGACAAGCTGCGCTTCAAAAAGCGGAGCGACCACGGTCAATATCGGCTCGTACGGAAAGACGACCGTGCCTTCTTTTACGGCATATAAATCGCCCGTAAATTTAAAGTCCTTTAACTTCTTCAAAAAATTGTCGTCAAAAGTATCTAAACTTCCGAGATATTC
>JAISQX010000212.1 GCA_031273965.1 Clostridiales bacterium | reverse complement strand
CCGGAATTGAACATATCTTCAAAAAAAGACACATAGTCATAAAGCTTTAAAAGTCAAGCGATTACGCCGTCGTCTTTAAGACAAACCCTGAGCTTGCGCGTTTTCATGCGCAAGCTCCGCCAAAATCAATTGAACACGTCTTTTCCCGTTATCAGTCTCAAAGCGTTAAAAATAGCCAACACGGCTACTCCGACGTCCGCGAATACGGCAAGCCACATACCCGTTATGCCGAACGCCGAGAGTAAAAGAGCCGCAAGCTTTACGCCTAAGGCAAAAATGATATTTTGCCGCGCAATCTTAAGGGTCTTTTTGGAAATCCGTATCGCAACGGCGACTTTTGACGGTTCGTCCGTCATTATGACTATGTCGGCGGCTTCGACAGCCGCGTCAGAACCGAGCGCGCCCATGGCAATTCCCACATCCGCCCCCGCCAATACGGGGGCGTCGTTTATCCCGTCCCCGACAAAAACCAGCTTGCCCTTTGACGACGTATCTTTGGAAAGCTCTTGCGTTATCCTCACCTTATCGGCGGGCAATAGACCGCAATAATACTCCTCTATCCCAAGATTCTCGGCTACTTTTCTCGCTTCGTTTTCGGCGTCGCCCGTCAGCATGACTATACGCTTTACCCCCGCCGCCTTAATTTCGGAAATTGCCCTTTTAGCGTCGTCTTTTATTTCGTCCGATATGGATATAAATCCCGCGTATACGCCGTCCACCGATATGTGCACGGCTATTCCGCCGGCTTTTCCGTCAAGGATTTCCTTTGTCACGGAAATATCCGCTCCCGCCTTTTCCATAAGCTTCGCATTGCCGACACATACGATATGTCCGTCCACTTCGGCGCGAACCCCGTATCCCGCAAGCTCCTCCGTATTATGTATTGCGGAAAGCTCCATGTCGTTTTTTTCAATCGCATACTCGTCTCTTATCGCACGCGCGGCGGGGTGATTCGAGTAATATTCGGCATGAGCGGCAAGCCATAGCAGCCGTTTTTTTTCTATGCCTAAGGCTTTTACGTCCGTCACTTTCAAAATCCCTTTCGTCAGGGTGCCGGTTTTGTCAAACGCCGCCGTTTCTATCCTTGCCAACGCCTCGATATAGTTCCCGCCTTTTATCAATATGCCTTGCCGCGACGCGCCCCCTATCCCGCCAAAAAAACTCATTGGAACGGATATGACAAGCGCGCAAGGACACGACACTACCAAAAAGGAAAGAGCGCGGTAAAGCCATTTTTCAAACTCGGAAAAACCGAGAATCAACGTCGGCACAACCGTGAGAGCTATTGCCGCTATAACGACGATCGGAGTATAATACCGAGCGAATTTTGTGATAAATTTCTCTGAATTTGACTTTTTTGCGCTTGCGTTTTCCACCAAATCAAGGATTTTTGAAACCGTCGATTCCCCGTATTCTTTCGTCACGCGCGCCGTTATGACGCCGTTGATATTCACAAAGCCGCCGAGTATCTCGCTTCCCGCAAAAACGTCCCGCGGCGCGGATTCGCCCGTAAGCGCAGCCGTATCCACAGTCGAACAGCCTTCCGTGACCACCGCGTCAAGCGGCACCTTTTCGCCCGGCGATATCAGTATAAAATCGTCCTTTTTTACCTCGTTAGGATCGGTTCTTTCAACCTTGCCGTCCTTTAAAAGGTTTGCGTAATCGGGACGTATATTCATAAGCGCGGCTATCGATTTTTTTGATTTATCCACGGCGAAATTTTGGAACATTTCCCCAACCTGATAAAATAGCATAACCGCGACGGCTTCCGGATATTCGCCTATGCAAAAAGCGCCTACGGCGGCTATACTCATAAGAAAATTCTCGTCTATGATTTTTCCCTTAAATATATTCTTTACGGCGCGGTACAATACGTCTCCGCCGATTACAAGCGCCGCTGCAAGAAAGAGCCAAAAACCCGTCGCTCCGTCGGCACCGATTATTAACGCCAAAGTAAAAACCGCGGCGCTTATCAATATTCTTATAATACTTTTTTTCATGATATATCCTTTTGCGGGGACTCTTTGAAAAATTGTTCCCAAAACCCCTTTCAAAACTTTCTATTAAATTATAATACCGCTTTTATCGGCGTTTGGCTTATATCTTTTGTTTCCGTCTTTGAAATCGCATAAATAAAAGACTTCGGAACATCAAACGTCGAAACTCCCCCGTTCTTTTTTTGATGTGCAAATCCGAATATTCCCCTCTTACTTAGTTATCCTTAAGACGGCTTCCGGTTCAACTTTTTTAACGGCCGTTTCCGCGTCTTTGCATATAATTTCCATTTTATCCTCATCCGCCTCTATGTAAAGCTTACCCGTTAGGAAATTTAGCGAACAGCTCTTCACTCCGTTCAACTTTGATATTCCCCTTTCCATTTTCGCCGCGCAATTCGCGCAAGATAAATTTTCTACAACCATTACTTTTGTCATAATTATTTCCTCCATTTTATTATTTTTTTATTTGTCTTTTTCCTAAAAAACTCTCTCTTATTCGTTGATATGTTCTCTCCCCGCTTCGAAGATATTTTTTATATGCTCGTCCGCAAGGGAATAAAACACTACCTTTCCTTCCTTTCTAAACCTAACCAGATGCGTCTGCTTTAAGTAGCTTAGCTGATGCGACACGGCGGATTTCGTCGTGTTTAGCAACACCGCCAGATCGCATACGCACATCTCGTGCTCGTCAAGCGCCCAGAGTATTTTTACCCGCGTGCTGTCGCCAAACACTTTAAAAAAAACGGATAGACGATTAAATTCCTCGTTCTCCGGCATTTTTTCTTTGACATGCTCCACGATATCTCCGTGAATGACGTCGCAATCGCATGACAGCGTATTTTCTTTCATATTCTTTCTCCTCCGTGTCCCCCATAACCTCCGTTCAAAACGTGTACGGTATATTATATGCAAAACACTCGATAATTGAGCAATCGTTCAATTAACAATATTATTATAATTGAATACTTATTCAACTGTCAAGCGTTTTTATGGTATTATTAAAAATTTTTTTTAACTTTTTTATCTTTTTAGCAAAAGAATTAAAGCGTCTAAAATAATAGCGCGCCGTCAAAGTCGGCGCGCCAAAAGAAAAGCGCCTTCTTTTTTGAAATGCGCTTTTCGTTTTATCAACAATATACTCGGGTCTTAAAAATCTCTCCGTTTCGCTCTATTATAAAAACAAAATCGGTCATTCAAATAGCGAAGTGGACAGATATCTTTCCCCCGTGTCCGGAAGAATAACAACTATCGTTTTTCCCGCATTATCGGCTTTTTTCGCCAATTCCGTCGCCGCATGAAGCGCCGCGCCCGATGAAATTCCCACGAGAACTCCTTCCGTCTTTGCAAGAAGCCGCGCCGCCGCAAATGCTTCCTCGCTCTTTACCGTGACGATTTCGTCGTAAATCTTCGTATTCAGTGTATCGGGAACAAATCCGGCGCCTATACCTTGTAATTTATGCGAACCGGCGACGCCTTTTGACAATACCGGAGAGTCAAACGGCTCTACGGCTATGACGCTGATCTTCGGGTTTTTTGATTTAAGATATTCTCCGGCTCCGCTTATCGTTCCGCCCGTGCCTACACCGGCGACAAGGAAATCGATTTTTCCATCCGTATCGTTCCAAATCTCCGGTCCCGTCGTCTCTTTGTGCACCTTCGGATTAGCCGGATTTACGAATTGCCCCAAAACTATAGAACCGTGTATCTCTTTGTTTAACTCCCCCGCCTTGATAATAGCGCCTTTCATGCCCTTAGCGCCTTCCGTCAATACTAACTCGGCGCCGTAAGCTTTTAAAAGATTTCTGCGCTCAACGCTCATTGTTTCGGGCATCGTCAAAATCAGCTTATAACCGCGTGCGGACGCGACGGCCGCAAGACCTATGCCGGTATTGCCGCTAGTCGGTTCGATTATCGTCGCGCCTTTTTTCAAAAGCCCTTTTTGCTCGGCATCGGTTATCATAGCCTTTGCTATTCTGTCCTTTACGCTTCCCGCGGGATTGAACAACTCCAACTTAGCAAGAATTGTAGCCCAAAGCTTTTGCTGCCCTCCATAGTTTCCCAACTCCAATAAAGGAGTTTTTCCGATCAAATCCGTAACCGTTTTTGCTATGTTTGCCATAATTCACCTCATAATTATTATTTTTATACGTATTTTTTTGTATGTTTATATTAGTTAAGCATGCCGTTTCCGACCAAAAGCGCCGTCAAAGCGTACATACTTTTATTTTATCTTATCAAAGGCTTGATTTAAGTCGGCTATAAGGTCTTTGACGTTCTCGGTACCTATCGACAATCTGACCGTATTCTTCTTTATCCCCTGCTCAAGCAATTCCCTTTCGTTTAGCTGTGAGTGAGTCGTCGTCGCGGGATGTATAACCAGAGATTTTACGTCCGCGACGTTTGCGAGAAGTGAAAAAATCTCCAGACTGTCAATAAATTTATGCGCTTCCTTAACTCCGCCCGCTACCTCAAAAGTAAATATCGAACCGCCGCCTTTCGGAAAATATTTCTCGTAAAGCTTGCGCTGCTTACTGCCTTTCCTCTCTAACGACGGGTGATTGACCTTTTCGACTTTTTTGTGCCTCTTCAAAAATTCGAGTATTTCCAAAGTGTTTTGAACGTGCCTTTCAACGCGCAACGAAAGCGTTTCTATCCCTTGCAAAAGCAAAAAGGCATTGAACGGAGAAATCGCCGCGCCCGTATCCCTTAGGAGTATCGCCCTTATCGCCGTGACAAAAGCCGCCGCGCCGGCCGCCTTATAAAATGACAGACCGTGATAGCTCTCGTTGGGTTCTACAAGCCAAGGGAATTTTCCGCTTGCCTCCCAATTAAATTTCCCGCCGTCTACTATTATTCCGCCGAGAGTCGTTCCGTGTCCGCCCAAAAATTTAGTGGCGGAATGTATCACTATATCCGCCCCGTGCTCTATGGGTCGGAGCAAATACGGAGTGGCAAAAGTATTGTCCACCACCAACGGTATCTTGTGTCTGTGCGCTATAAAAGCCAAATTCTCTATGTCTATGATATTAGAATTCGGATTTCCGAACGATTCTATAAAAACGGCTTTGGTTCTGTCGTTTATCGCGTTCTCAAACGCGTCGTCCTCCTCCGGGTCCACAAATATCGTTTCGACGCCGTAATCGGGCAAGGTGTGCGCAAAAAGGTTATAAGAGCCTCCGTAAATCGTCTTTGCCGATACGATGTTGTCGCCTTTTTTCGCAAGATTTTGAACGGTATAAGCAACCGCCGCCGCTCCCGACGCAACCGCCAAAGCCGCGACTCCGCTCTCAAGCGCCGCAACACGCTTCTCCAATACGTCTTGCGTCGGATTTGTCAGCCTTGCGTAAATATTCCCCGCGTCGGAAAGCCCAAAACGCGCCGCCGCATGCTTTGAATTTTTAAAAACATACGAAGTAGTCTGATAAATAGGCACCGACCTCGCATCCGTGGCGGGATCGGGCGATTCCTGACCGATATGTAGTTGTTTTGTTTCAAAAGCCCAGTTTTTTGTGTCCTTTGCCATTATGCCACCTCTTATTCTAATATATATAATCTATATGTTTTATATGATATATTTTTCTTGTATTTTATTATCTATAAAATAGATATGTTTTGTATATTATATGCCTATCCGCTATCTTTGTCAACTAAAATAGAGGTATTTAAAAAAAAATTTATCCGTTGTAAAAATGCCGTTAAAAAAAATTAGCTACGTTAAGTCTTTTGAAGTAATTTTGAGTAAAAACTTGCCCGCCGGCAGACTTCTCATTTCGTCGCTTGTAAAAAATTCGGTGAATAGCAAAACAAAAAAATAAATAAGCATAGCCGCCGCGGCCATCAGAAACAATCTCGCGTGCATGTTTGAAATAAAATTTTTTACGGCAACGGTAAAAAGCGTCGCAATAGCGCCCGCGGCAAAAACTTTTGCGAATGCTAAAAATATGTTTTTTTTGAAGCCTATAAGGCGACTCAAGGAAACGAAATTTAACAATGCCGCCGTAAAATACGAGATAACGGTGGAGAGCGCGGCTCCCGATATCCCCACGGCTTTTATCAATACAATATTCAGAATAATTTTCACAATCATCGCCGCCGCCATATTGCGTATCGGCAATAACTGCTTATCAAGCGCCTGTAACAACGCGGTAAAAATCTGCATTCCCGCGAGAAACATAATGCCCGTCGCGCTTATGCGCAAAAGACTCGAAGCCGTTGAAATTTCAAAATCCGTAAATCCGGGATACAATATTCGCATTATTTCTCCGGAAAAGGTTATAAAAAGAATCGCCGCCGGTATCCCGACAAATACCGCTATCTTTATCGCAAAATTGCTTTTATCAAGGATTTCGCGTATGTTTCTATGGGTTTTTTGACGGCTGACAACGGGAATTATCACCACGGCTAAAGCTATGGTTATTATGACCGGAAAATTTATGAGAGAGCTGACCGGACCTGTCAAAATGCCGTATAGCGACGTAGATATATTGAGCGAAAAACCGGCTTTGTTCAATATATTTACTACCAAAAAGCTGTCTATAAACTGCGTCAACGGCATAAGCACCCCGCCTATCGTTATCGGAATCGAATATTTGGCGACTTTTTTAAAATCGGATTTGAGCTGTCTCAAGCTAATCGCAATATCAAGCCTGCCTCCGCTTTTTAAAAAAAGAACGTACAGATATATCGCGGCGGCAAGCTCGGAAATAACGACGCCCAATATTGCGCCCACCGCCCCGTACATAATTCCTTTTTTTATCATAACAGCCGCCAGCGCAAGTCCCGCTACGAGTTTTATTACCTGCTCGACTATTTGGGAAGTCGCCGTGGGAACCATATTGATTTCACCCTGAAAATAACCGCGCATGACGGCTATTATGCTTACGAAAAAAATAGCCGGAGCGATAACCGTATACCCCATACTCACGACGGGATTTCCTTGCACGGCGGCTATTTGTTTTGAAAAAATCATAAGAACCACGGAAATAATCAAACCCGTCAAACCGGACAAACCCAGCGAACTACCGACGATACGTCCCGTCTCGCCGCTCCCCTCTCCCGTCGCTTTGGTTTCGGCGATAAGCTTTGACAGCCCCGTCGGTAATCCGCCGGTGGAAGTAGTCAAAAAAAGAGCATAAACGGAGAATACCAACTGATACATACCGATAGCTTCCGCGCCGATAATATTCGTTAAAGGTATTCTGTATAACGCTCCTATAAATTTTGTAACAAACCCGGCGAACGCCAATATCGACGCGCCGCGAAAAAAATCCTGTTGTTTCATTGTCCGCACCCGCATTTTCTTTTTCATATGTAGGCGCGTTTATGCGAACCGTTCGTTAAAAAAGCATATAATCCGTTTTCACAACAAGGTTTGTAAAGACGCCGATATGCGACGGCAACCCCCTATGTCCTCATAGATAAGAACAGCGCCGCGGCGTTACAGATTTTTAAATCGGTTTCATTAAGTTTGCTTTTTGTCGATAACATTATAATGGCGCCCACCGAGTCGTTATCATACACAACGGGTACGATTACTTGTCCGACGTAATCGTTTGCGGATTCGCCGGTTATGGAAATACAGTCCTCGCCGTTATGGATGACCGCGTTGCGCGAATTGATTAAGCGCTCTAATCTGCTTTGTATCGGTTTTCCTTTAAAAGCCGCCACTTTGTCTCCCGCCGCCGATACTACTTCGTCCTTATCGGAAATTACAACGAAATTCCCCGTCGCCCCCAGAAGCGCCGCCGCATAATCGTCGGCAAACTCGTCAAGCCGTTTTATGGACGAGTACTTACGTACAAAAAGTCCGTCTTGTTGCGCAATGATCTCGACCTCCTCCCCTTCGCGTATATGTAGAATACGCCTAAGTTCTTTTGGAATGACGATTCTGCCCAATTCGTCGACTCTTCTTACAATTCCGGTTATGTTCATTGCCTTTCTCCTTTTTTGTGTATTTATGATTTGCATTTTTTCATTTATAGTATCTTTATAATATGCGGCATTTATACAAAAACATCTTTAATTTATACCGCTTTCCCTCAAGCATGCTATCCTCAAAAGCTGATAAAACCTAATATCTTGTATTTACCGCCGCAAATCAACTCCGACGGCAAATATAAAACTTCTTATTTATGATTATATCATAATAATTGCCGATAAGCAAGCCTTAACGTATCGGGCGCGAAGCTTTTCTTTATCAATAGCCGCCGGATTCGCCTTAAATTGTGGATATAAAAAATGCCGCCACAAGAAGCGTATAAATATTTTCTCGATATATCAATTAAAGGTTTATGCCCCGCTCTAAAATTTTCAGTTTTCAGATTTTAACTTAACTCTCCCGTTTATTTCTGCCAAAACAGCCGGGTCTATCTTAAAAATTTTGCGGTCATATGTGATGAAACCGTTGACTTCGTCCTCAACGTCGGTCAATTGAGTGTAAATCGCGGCGGTGAGTCCGCGCGGAATCATCGGAACTATTTGTTCGTCGATAAGCGCGCGGTAGGCGGCGGATAACGAATCGGGGTCGTTAAATTTTCTGTAACCAAAAATTTTGTTTTTATTAAATATGTGTCCGTCAATCTTTAGCGAATAGCCGCCGTATTCGGATAAAATTATAGGACGGACGTCCTTTGGCACTTTGATTTTTTTAAAATATATATGCAAACTTTTGAAGTCGCCGCACCCTTGGTCATGCCAACCGCTCGCGTGGTCTATGGCGCGGGTTTTATCGATCGAACGCACAAAATCATAGACCTTTTTCGCGTCGAATTGCCCCCAACCCTCGTTAAACGGAACCCATACGGCAATCGACACGACGTTATAAAGCGCGTCTAAAGTGTTTTTTGTGTCGCGGTAAAATTCGGCGCGCCTATCGGAGTCACACCTTCCTTCCGGCTTATAAGAGTCTTTCATCCTTAATCCCAAAAAGCCTCTTATTGCGCCGAGAGGCGATATTCCCCGCGCGCCGCCGTTGACCATGTCTTGCCAAACCAACATGCCTATGCGGTCGCAGTGATAATACCATCTGAGCGGTTCGACTTTTATATGCTTGCGCAAGGTGTTAAATCCCATACGCTTTGCGCTCTCTATATCAAAACGCATGGCGGCGTCGGACGGCGGCGTATAAAGTCCGTCCGAATAATAGCCCTGATCCAATAGCCCGTTGTGAAAATAAGGACGGTTGTTGAGCGTTAAGCGCGGAATGCCCTTGTCATCCTTTTCAATCCCAAATTTCCTCATGCCGAAATATGTCGTCACCGTATCGTCGTCCACAACTATGCGCGCATCATAGAGGAAAGGCTGTTCCGGAGACCAAAGTTTAGCATCCGAAAGCTTAATCACAGCCGAAGCCGTTACTTCGAAGCCGTGACTATCGCCGCCGTTATCGGATATGCCGCAATCAAATAAACCGCTCGCAACGGGTTTGTCGCCGTCGTAAATCGTGACCTCGGCATTTTTGCAATTCGGAGCGTCAATTTCTAAAAGGACTTCCTCCGCGTCGATATTCGGCGTAATTCTCAAGGATTTTATATAATTTTTTGGGACGCTCTCAAGCCAAACCGTCTGCCAAATTCCCGATTGCGGCGTATAAAAAATCCCGCCGCGATCTATCTTTTGTTTGCCGCACGCGCCGACGCCGTCGTCGGACGGATCGGTGACGGTCAGCGTCAAAACGTTGTCGCCGTCGCTCAAGAACGCCGTTATATCTATGTAAAAAGCGTTATAACCGCCGCGATGCTCAAAAGCGCGGTAACCGTTGACAAAAATTTCCGCTCGGTAATCCACCGCTCCGAAGTGCAAAAGCACTCTGCCTTTTTTGAATCCGTCCGGAAGCCCGAACGTCCTGCGATAATATAGCGCGTCACTCGGAGTGACCGTTCTCTCGACTCCGCTCAAAAGGCTCTCCGGCGAAAACGGCACCAAAATCTTTCCTTGATAAGCAGTCAGTTTCTCGCCTATCGGCAAAATGGCGTAATCCCAAAGTCCGTTAAGGTTTATATAGCTGTCTCTCGCCATTTGCGGACGAGGATATTCCGGTAACGGCAAGCGTTTGTCCGAGGCGTCTTTGAACGCGCTCGGCAATCTCTCGAATTTCATAGGAGTTTTCATGTTGTCGCTCTCCTTTTTTTTTAAAATATTATAGCATGTTCAAAACTCAATTGCAAGAAAATAGAATCTTTGCCCTCTACGTAGTCTAAAACAAGTACTTCCTCGTCTTCAACAGAAAATTTTATCTCTTTCTCGTTTTTTACCAAGCCTTCAACGCCGACTTGGAGAACGCAATCGCTCCCCAATTCCACCGCCTTTATCTCCGAATAAAAATACAAACGCCCATATTTCCCGCCAAAAAGCGATTGCACCCATTGGCACGACGTCAACGACAAAACCAAAACCGATAAAAGCGTGACAAATGTTACAAGTTTCTTTATTTTATTATCTGTAATATTTTTCATGATACGCTCCTTTAATTTATATTTTGCGAAGTTAAGGGACACCGGCGGATTTGTACTGTCAATGTCCGAAACAAGCAAAATTCAAAGCGGAAGCCGCCAAACGGCGAAAAAAGCTAGACGTTTGCGGATGCTTGATATACGGGATATTGCGCCGCACTATTGCATAAATCTCCGAACAAATCATAACACGCCGGGGCTTCAACCAGTCGCACGTTCGTTCTACCCTCAAAAGCGTTATATCCTAAGTCACCCTGCCGGATGCGAAATCCCATTTTTCCGTATAGTTGTCGGTATACCAACCGGATGAATCAATAATCGTATGGCGCAATGTATGCCGCCCGTCGCCATACAGGGTTGTATGCGAACCTTGCGTACATTTAACGTTATCGTTCAATACGGGCGTCCAATCCGTTTGTTTTTTTCTTTTTATAAAACGGAGAAATTTTTGAAAAACACATGCTCATAGTCAAGATTACCAAAAACTCATAGAGCGTCGGAATATCCTTGCCGTAAAATTCCGGAATTCTCACTACGTTTTGAAACATATACAATCCAAAGCTCAGCGACCCCAAATAGATAAAAAATTGCTTGACGTAAGGGTTTTTTATTTCTATTTGAAAGCCCAAATAAACGAGCGGAAAAAATAAAGAAATCAATATATATTGCATCGCCAAATTTTTTTTGAGAGCCATTAAAGCTATAACCGCAAGAAAAATAAAAATAAACAACGGAATTATTAATTTTTTCAGTTTTAAATCGTTTTGGATTTTAGGTAAATAAAACACGCAAATACCGCAAGAAACGCAATAAAAGGCTCTTAAATAATAAGCGGCGCCCTCGCCCCTATCTCCGCCTATACCAAAGCGGACGCCAAAATATACGGCTATGCAAATCAACGCTACAATTGTCCATTGCCAAGGTTTTTTAATAAACCGGTAAACTATGAAAAATACGCTCAACGCCAACAGAAGCGACACAATGAACCATTGAAAGCCCAACCAATCGTCGCCTTTTGAGATAATCATATAATAAGTCGAAAATCCGACGCCGATTAAAAAAGGCAAACCGAATCCTTTTATTCTGTGAAACAAATATTTCGGGAAAGTCTTTATTAAGCTTTCCATTTTATCATATTTCAAAACAATCGGAATAAATAAATATCCGCTTAGGATAAAAAAGAATTCTACGGCAAGAAAGCCGTCTAAAAAGAACTCCCCCGTATCTATCGGAAAATAAAGATGATGCTTCACCACCCACAAAGCAAAAATGAATCTTAAAAGCTCTATAATTGCATTTTTTTGCTTCGCGGACTTTTCGCCTGTCATTTGTGCCATATTTGTCTCCTATTTTGTCGCCGTAACAGTAAACCAAGTATGCCCCCGCATCCAAGCCCCGGTGCTAAGGAATATCCCTTGACTGTCCGCTCCGTATTCTATTTTCATAATACCGCTTGTAAAAGACGAAGCCCTTCCTTGTAATCGCATATTTGTTTTTTTATCGTATATAAATAGTTATCGTTTCCTTTTCCTTAGGACGAATAAAACCGTGCCGCCGATTATCGCCGCGCCGCCTAAACACGATGAGAGAATTATAAGCCACAAATAGCTTTTTTGTTCGTTTTTTGGCGGGGCTTCGGAGTATTTTGCTTGGAATACCTCCGCTATCAGCTTTTGTCCGTCAATTGTCGGATGCGGGTCAAATTCGTAATCCATGTCAAGTATATCGACATACGCGTTGACTAACGGCGCTTCGCCCTTATATGAAGCGAACGCCGAAAACACATCCGCTATTTTTAATTCGCTATACGATGCGATAACCGCATTCAGTTTTTCTATCCATTCCTCGGTCAAGAGTCCTAAGTTGAGGCGATTCAGTCCGAGATACGGATTTTCTATGATAATCCCGTCATAAGGATTATAAATTGTCGCCGCCATGATATTATTATTAAGCGTTTTTATATAATTGATTATTTCCGCATAGTTTTCTTTAAACATATCGACGGCGTTTTGTGCGTCCGCTTTAAACGCAACGGAATTCAATCTCGCCGCGGCTTCGTTGAATTCCGATATACTCGGGTTGTTCCCGTCCGTCAAAGCGTTCATTTCGTTTGAAACAAGGCTTAAAATATCGTTCGCGCCGATATATACTATGACGTATGCGGCGGCTCTTATCTCGTTTTGATCGACGTCTTTTATCGCGGATAGAAGCTCGCCGGATGTCATGCCGTCCCGCGCGTAATTATTTAAAGAAAAGCCGTTATCCTAT
>JAISQX010000209.1 GCA_031273965.1 Clostridiales bacterium | reverse complement strand
CATAACTCAATCGAATCTTTGCGACTGTTCCATTGGAAACGGCTGCTTAATCGGACCTTTCGCAACATTGCGCGCGGGCGCGGCGATAGGCAATAACTGCCGCATAGGAGATTATGTGGAGATAAAAAAATCCGTTCTTCGCGACAACGTAAAAGCCGCCCACCTCGCCTATATAGGCGATGCCGAAGTGGGCAGCCAAACGAATATCGGTTGCGGCACGGTATTTGCCAATTATAACGGAAAAATAAAACAAAAAACTATCGTCGGAGAGGGCGCGTTTATAGGCGCAAACGCAAACCTTGTCGCCCCGCTTATTATCGGCGACAACGCGTTCGTCGCCGCCGGCTCGACCGTTACGGAGAATATCCCTAAAAACGCCCTTGCAATCGCCCGTAAAAGACAAATAATAAAGGAAAATTATCGGAAATAAGAAATAAATGACGGAATGGCTTATTTTACCAATTTCAATAAAAAATATTCGGGTAAATGCATTTGACTTAACGGAAAATATTAACTATAATATCCGATATGGAATTTACGGATATATTAAAAAAAATCGAAAAACCCGGACGCTATATCGGAGGCGAATATAATCTTCCCGATATGACAAAGCCCGCCGCCGTAAGAGCGTGTCTTTGCTTTCCCGAAACCTATGAAATCGGCATGAGCAATATGGGCTTGGCGGTATTATACTCCGCGCTTAACGCGCAACCGGATATTGTCGCGGAGCGTTGCTTTGCGCCGTGGACGGATTTTGCCGACGTAATACGCGAAAACAATATCCCGCTGATGTCCGTCGAAACAAAAAAGCCTCTAAAAGATTTTGACGTCCTCGGCTTTTCCGTGCAACACGAGCTTATCTATACGAATATTCTCTATATGTTGGATTTGGCGCATATTCCTTTTTTAGCAACCGAGAGGGACGAGACTTATCCTATAATTATAGGCGGCGGCCCTTGCTGCGTAAATCCCATGCCTTACGCCGCCTTTTTGGACGCCGTTCTCATCGGCGAGGGCGAGGAAGCGATAGTCGAATTCTCAACGCTGTATGCGCGGCATAAAAAAATAGGATTCAAAAAAGCCGATTTTTTAAAAGACGCGCAAAAAATCACCGGTTTTTTTGTCCCGTCTTTAACGACGGAAGAGACAGTCGTAAAAAAATGTCACGTCGCGGATTTTAACGCCTGCATTCCGCCTCTAAAGCCCCTTGTCCCGAATATAGAGATAGTACATGATCGCGCCGTCGTGGAGCTTTACAGAGGGTGTAGAAGCGGCTGCCGCTTTTGCCAAGCCGCGTTTTTTTACCGACCTATAAGAGAACGAAAAAAAGACACGGTCAAAGAGATTCTCTTTTCTCTTATGCGCAATACGGGCTTTGACGAAATAACTCTGGCTTCTTTGAGCACAAGCGATTATACCTGCCTAAGAGAGCTTATGAACGAAATACGCCCCGAAGCCGAGAAGCGGCGCATAAGTCTTTCTCTTCCTTCGCTCCGGTTGGACAGCTTTTTTGCCGAATATACGGACTCTTCGCGAAAGAGCTCCCTGACCTTTGCTCCGGAAGCCGGAACTCAACGCTTACGGGACGTTATCAACAAAAATATTTCCGACGAAAACATAACAACCGCAATAAGCTCGGCTTTCAAAAGCGGGTACCGCTCGGTCAAGCTTTATTTCATGATAGGTCTTCCCACGGAAACCGAGGAAGACCTATCGGGCATAGTCGAAATCGTCAAAAAAATCCGCGCTCTATACCGCGAAATTCATCATAACAACTGTCTAACCGTTACCGTAAGCACATCGGTATTTATCCCCAAACCGCTTACGCCGTTTCAGCGTGAGCGCATGATATCGGCGGAGGAAGCCGCATCCAAACAGGCTTATTTAAAAAACGCGCTAAAGACTCTAAAGGGCGTGCATTACAGCTACCACGCGGCGGAATCGTCGCGGCTGGAATGCGTTATGGCGCGCGGCGGCGGCGAGTTGTCTGCGGTAATAAAAAAAGCCTACTCCCTCGGTTGCTTCTTTGACGCGTGGAGCGAACGCTTCGACGCTCAAAAGTGGGCGCAAGCCTTTGAAGAATCCGGCTTGGATTTTAACTCTTATTTGGAAGAAATCCCTAAGAGCAAAAAATTACCTTGGAGCTTTATAGACTTTTCGATAAGACCCGAATATCTGGAGCACGAGCGCGAAAAGGCTTACAACGCCGAAGTCACTCCGGGGTGCTTTGAAAACTGTAACTATTGCGGATCCGATTGCAGTTATTAAACAGAGCTGCGAATTATACAGACGAAAATTTGCTTCTTACATAGACGAAAAAAATAATCGCAAACATCAGATGTCGAATAAGTTCGCAAAGAGGCTGCGGAATAATTAATTTGAGATTTTTGCGAGCGGACTTTTGAGATAAATTTTCGCCTTTCTGTGCCTTAGGGCGTAGCGGAGCTACGTTAAAAGGCGCAAAAGACGGAATTTAACCAAAATGACGCCGCAAAAAATAAAGCAACAAGGTTGCGGTTAATTATTCCGCAGTCTCAACAATAAATCCGACGGAGAATTTTTTTATGCTGACAATAAAATACAAAAAAATCGGAAATTCCGTATTTATTTCCCATATAGATATTTTACGCACCGTTTTGCGCGGAATACGCAGAGCGGGACTCAATATAGCGTACTCAAACGGATTTAATCCCCATGCGGAGCTATATTTATCTCCGCCTCTTCCGTTGTTCGTTCAAAGCTTGTGCGAATATTTTTCCGCGGATACAAACGAAGACGCCTCGACTTTTTTTGAAAAATATTCTCTTTCTTCTCATCCGGACACGCCGCCGATAAGCGTCCTT
>JAISQX010000183.1 GCA_031273965.1 Clostridiales bacterium | reverse complement strand
TGGATATAGACAGGATTGAGAAGCTCACGCAATTTAAAGACGAGAGAATAAACGAAGCGAAGAAAGTCTTGGCTTTTGAGATAACAAAACTCATACACGGCGAGGAAAAGGCAAAAGAGGCGGAGAGGCAGGCGTTAGCGGCTTTTTCGGATAACGTCGACGAAATGCCCGAAATAATCGTCCCAAAGGACATGAACAGGCTTACGGATATACTCTTTTTTGCCGGGCTGGCGCCGTCAAAGGGTGAAGCGCGCCGGCTTATAGAGGGCGGCGGAATAAGAGTAAACGACGACAAAATCGACGACGTCAACCGTACGATTTCCGAGGAACTTTTAAAAAATGGTTTTATATTGCACAAGGGCAAAAAAGTCCATGTAAAAATCGGAACATGAAAGAGTATTATTCGGTAGATAAAAAAGCAATCGCAAAGACGACGGTAAAAAAATCGGTTTTTATAGCCGCCGTAATGCCCATAGAGGATGTAGCCGATGCGGAGTATTCCATAGACTGCATAAAACGGGAATACTACGACGCGACGCATAATTGTTACGCGTATATCGCGGGAGAAAACGAGTTTAGATGCGGCGACGACGGAGAGCCTCAAGGAACCGCGGGACTGCCGATGCTTTCGGTTTTAAAAAAGCGCAAGCTCAATAAGATATTATCGGTCGTAACCAGATATTTCGGCGGGGTCAAACTCGGAGCGGCGGGTTTAGTTGCGGCGTATACTAAGGCGCTTCTCGATTGTTTGGATGCGGCTGAGATAAAAAAGTATGTTTTTTGTACGGTTTTTAGGCTAAAAATCGACTATTCTTATATAAAAGCCGTCGACGCCGTATTAAAAAAATTTAACTCGCGAATAGTCGAAACCATTTATACCGAAAATGTCATTTACACCGTTTATGCGGAGGAAGGCTTAAGAGGTATTATAGAAAACGCTATAATTGAGAATACCAACGGTAATGCGGAGATATGTTATATAGACACAAAATACTGTCCGTACGAGACTTTGAACGAAATCTGTTAGAAGCGGCAACGCAAATTAAGCTTTAAGGAGTTACATAATAAGATGAAAATCGAATTGACGAAAAATAAAAAGAAAAAACCCGATTATTCCGATTTAGGTTTCGGAAAATATATGTCGGACCATATGCTCGTAATCGATTATGACGACGGCAAGTGGGGAGAACCGCAAATAGTGCCTTACGCTCCCTTCGAAATAGATCCCGCGACGCAGATATTGCATTACGGACAAGGAATTTTTGAAGGTTTAAAAGCTTACAAAAAAGACGGGAAGATAACGCTTTTTCGCCCGCGCGACAATATTTTGAGAATGAACACAAGCGCGGAACGGCTTTGTATGCCTAAGCTTGATACGGATTCGGTTCTGGAAGCGCTTTATGAGCTTGTGCGCGTCGAGGAGGACTGGATACCCGAAGCCGACGGAACGTCTTTGTATATAAGACCGACGATGTACTGTTCAAACGTCTTTTTGGGCGTTAAGGCGGGCACTAAATATCGGTTTTTTATAATCGTGTGTCCTGTCGGAGCCTATTACGCAAACGGACTTTCTCCTACAAAAATCTTTATCGAGGACTTTTATGTGCGTTCCAGCATAGGCGGAACGGGCGCTATAAAATGTATGGGTAATTACGCCGCCAGCCTTATAGGGCAGGAGAAGGCGCATAAACTCAATTATGACCAAGCTCTTTGGCTGGATGCCAAAGACAAAAAATATATAGAGGAAGTCGGTTCCATGAATATATTTTTTGTAATAAACGATACGGTCGTTACCCCCGCGCTTACGGGCAGCATACTTCCGGGCATTACTCGCGACAGCGCGCTCAAGATACTAAAAAAAGACGGGTATAAGACCGAGGAACGTAAGATTTCCGTGGATGAGCTTATAGAGGCGCAAAAGGATAAAAGTTTAAAGGAAATATTCGGCACCGGTACCGCGGCGGTTATTTCGCCCGTCGGCGAGTTTGCTTTTAAAGATAAAAATTATAAAGTCGGCGACGGAAATATGGGAAAAGTCACCGAATATCTCTACGACAAGCTGACTGGTATCCAGACGGGAAGAATAAAAGACGAGTATAACTGGGTAGTGCGGATCAAATAGTCGGCGAAAAAGGATTGTGGAGAGCGGCAGCATATGAATTACTTAAAATTGGATAAAGAGCGGTTAAAGGAAGCTTTGGCGGTCGAAAAGAAAAAATACGACGGCTATAAGGCGAAAAATTTCAAGTTGGATATTTCACGCGGAAATCCGTGCGTCGAGCAACTTAATTTGTCAAATCCTATGTTGGATATTTTGACGGACAAATCCTCCCTTACGACGGAAAGCGGCGCGGACTTGAGGAATTATTCTCTTTTGGACGGAATTCCGGAGATAAAAAGACTTTACGCCGATATTTTGAACGTCGAAGAACGTCAAATAATAGCAGGCGGTTCAAGCAGTTTAAATATGATGTACGACGCGGTTCAGAGAGGACTGCAATTCGGGTTCGGCGGACAAAAGCCGTGGAATAAGCTTGAGAAAGTGAGATTTATCTGTCCCTCGCCGGGGTACGACAGGCATTTTTCTCTGACAAAAGCCCTCGGAATAGAGATGATAACCGTAAAAATCAATATTGACGGACCCGATATGGACGAGGTTGAAAGGCTTGCGTCTAACGACGAGTCCGTAAAGGGAATTTGGTGCGTGCCGAGATTTAGCAATCCCACCGGAATAACCTATTCGGATGAAACGGTTAAGCGTCTCGCGCGTATGAGCGCCGCGCCGGACTTTAGGGTTTTTTGGGATAACGCATACGCTATACACGTATTAAAAGACGGGGCGAAAGAGCTTTTGGATATTTTGCCGGAATGCGAAAAGGCGGGGAATCCGGACAGAGCGTTCATATTTGCTTCGACGTCAAAAGTGACTTTTTCGGGAGCGGGGGTCGGCTTTTTCGCTTCGTCAGAGGCAAACATAAAGGAAGCGAAAGCCGTAATTTCAATGCAGA
>JAISQX010000150.1 GCA_031273965.1 Clostridiales bacterium | reverse complement strand
GTATACGACTAAAGACGGCTGCAAAAAAGGTATTGAGGCATTAAAACATACCGTTGAAAAAGCTGAAATTAAAGAAATTCTTGATTAACGGACTTATTTTATAAAAATTTTTCTCAAATAACGAATAAGAATATAACAGCGCAATTTAGCGGCACTTTCAAATTGTAACGCCGTTATTTTAGTTATTTAGTAAATTTAAAAGTTTAAATCCGGCGGCGGGATTGCGGCAGGTTGCTAATTTTGCCGTACCGTGCGGGTAATACCGTAAAAATTAAACGGGTTTAAGGTTCGCAGTATATTAAAAATATTTCAAAAAACAAGAAATATTTAGCGCTTATTTGTAATGATTAACGGAGGTTTTTATGACGCCTTTTATGGATTACTTCGATTTTGAGTTGCCTTCTCATCCCGTGGGAATAATAGCTTTACCAGGGGCGGAGGACTTGGGTAAAAAAATCGATGCATATTTAGTTGATTGGTATAACAAAAAGGCTATCGAATCAAACAAAAAAACCGTCATCAAAGAAACTTTTCTTATAAACGCAAAGTTTCCGCGTTTTTCTACGGGGGACGGAAAGGCGGTGATATCCGAAACCGTCAGAGGAATAGATCTCTATATAATAGTCGATGTGGGCAATTACAATTGCACCTACAAGCTATATGGTAAGGATGTGCCGATGTCCCCGGACGATCATTTTGCCGATCTTAAGCGCGTAATATCGGCGGCGGGCGGAAAACCCGAGAGAATCACCGTTGTTATGCCTATACTCTACGGAGGAAGACAGCATAGAAGAAACGCCAGAGAATCTCTGGACTGTGCCATTATGCTTCAAGAGCTCCACGGTATGGGGGTGAAAGAGATAATAACATTTGACGCTCATGACCCTAGAGTTCAAAATGCGGTTCCTTTAATGGGCTTTGACAATTTCTTCCCGACATATCAAATAATCAAAGCGCTTTACAATAAGTATCATAATTTTGCCTTTGACAAAAATCATTGCATGATTGTCAGCCCCGACGAAGGAGCTATGGGCAGAAATATTTATTACGCATCGGTTTTGGGATTGGACTTGGGGATGTTTTATAAAAGGCGCGATTATTCTATTGTTGTTAACGGCAGGAATCCGATTGTTTCTCACGAATATATCGGTTCAAGCGTAATGGGAATGGACGTCTTTGTGGCGGACGATATAATAGCCACCGGCGAGTCGATGCTCAATCTCGCTACCGAAATGAAACAAAGAGGAGCGGGGAGAGTGTTTATATTGGCGACGTACGCGCTTTTTACCGAAGGACTGGAAGCTTTTGACAAAGCTTACGCGGACGGTTATATTGAAGGGGTTATATCGACAAATCTTTCTTATACTCGCAGAGAATTACACACAAAGCCTTGGTATATCGAGGCGGATCTTTCCAAATATATCTCTTATATTATTTCGGCGTGTAATCAAAACAAATCGGTGAGCGCGCTTTTGGAGCCGGTATCAAAAATAAAAGAATTGATAGAAAAGATGAATAGCAAATAAGCCGTATAGGCATATTAATAGCGGTGAGTTGTCGTTTAGCGGGAAATGCTTTTTTCGGATAGTGCGGTGAGTCGATTAAATGAGGTCGGCGAATGTATTATTTTGCGAACGCGGCTTTTATAAAAAATATTTTAAAGGTGTAAAAATTGGATTTGGGGCATATAATTATTTCAGAAATATTATACAATTTCAAAAAGTTCAAAAATTTTTCAATCATAATTGGGCTTCGCCGCTTATAATGATGATATAAAACAGCAGATTAAAGCAAACAAGTCATATATAATTTAAAGGAGTCAAATTTTATGGAAAAAAGAGAATTTCTCGAAACGTTAAGCAAAAACGGAGAAACGCTTGACAAAGAAACTCTATCGGGAAAAGGAATTTTTGAATTACGCTTTATAGCGCGAAAACTCGGGGTGAAATCTCCGACGACGTTATCAAAAAACGCGCTTGTCGAACAGATATTCGAAACGCTTGAAAAAGGCGTTTTCAACGAACCTAGCGGAAACAGAGGGCGTCCGCCAATCGAGAGTTTTTTTGAAAAACAGAGCGAAGCGGCTTTTGAGGCAAGCAAGCAAAATAACCAGACGATTAACGCCGCTCCGCAAATGCAAGGCAGAGGCGGCGCTCCGTATAATCAAATTGCGGGAGTTCCGAATAACACCGGCAACGGTTCGTATGGAAACGGAAATTGGCAAGGCGGAAACTATGCGCCCGGATATGTTCCTAACGGCGCTCAAAACTATAATTCGGGCGGTTATAATCAGAACCCAAATTACGGTAATCCTCAAAACTATGTTCCTAATCAGGGCTATGGTCAAAACCGTAATCAGAGTTATGTAAATAACGGCAACGGACGCAATTACGGTTATCAACAGCAAAACGGGAAGGGACGGTTTTTAAATGAAACTCCGCCTATGGCTTTCGACGCCGATTTGGAAGTAAGAGAGGGTATTTTGGATATTCATCCCGAGGGCGGATACGGTTTCATAAGAGTCAAAAACTGCGAATATGATGAAAAAGACGCCTATATCCATAATTCAAAGATAAAAAAAATAGGATTGAGAGCTGGCGACGTTGTCAAAGGACAATGCCGTACAACCACTGACGGAAAGCCGTCTATGGTTATAGTTACGGCAGTAAACGGAATACCCGTTGAAGAGTTTTCTGCAGTTCGTCCGTATTTTGATGATCTAAAGCCTATTTTTCCGGATGAAAAACTTACTCTGGAGTGTCAGGATAGCCGTAACGATTTTGCGATACGAAGCACGGACCTCATAGCTCCTATAGGCAAAGGGCAGCGTGCGCTTATAGTCTCGCCTCCAAAAGCCGGTAAAACAACCTTATTAAAAAATATTGCCAAAGGTATTTCAAACAACTATCCTGAGGTAATGCTTTTGGTTCTATTGATAGACGAGCGCCCCGAAGAGGTTACGGATATACAGCGTTCGATAAAAGGCGAAGTTATTTATTCGACGTTTGACGAAACGCCGGAGCACCATATAATGGCGGCGGAAATACTCTTGAATAAAGCCAAGAGGCAGGTTGAGCTGGGAAAAGACGTCGTTATACTCATGGATAGCTTGACGCGGCTTGCGCGTGCATACAACGCCACAATCCCGCCCACGGGAAGAACGTTGAGCGGCGGAATAGATCCGGGCGCGCTTCAGAATCCGAAAAAGTTTTTTGGAGCGGCGCGAAACGTCGAGAACGGCGGAAGCCTTACCATCGTGGCTACGGCGTTGATAGATACCGGAAGCAGAATGGACGACGTGATCTATGAGGAGTTTAAGGGAACCGGGAACATGGAAATTCACCTTGACCGTCGTTTGGCGGAAAAAAGAATATTCCCGGCGATAGACCTCAATAGGAGCGGAACAAGAAGAGAGGACTTGCTTTTGAGTCAGGAAGAATTGGAGGCGATGTGGGGTATCCGCAAGCTTTTGTCAGCGGGCGAGACTATCGAGGCGACGGAAAAGCTAATGTCGATAATGATGAAGACAAAAAACAATACGGAGTTTGTCGAGCAAATCAACATTCTTATGCAAGGCATGAAAAAATGAGGTAATATTTTATGGTGCGCATAGGAAATGCATGGGATGAGTTTTTAAAGAATGATTTTGAAAGTAAGGAATATCTTGCCTTAAGAGAGTTTTTAAAGGAAGAATACCAGCGATACGATATATATCCCGATATGCACGATATTTTTAATGCGCTTAAATTCACCGATTACAACGATGTAAAGGTTTTAATTTTGGGGCAAGACCCCTACATAAACCAAGGGCAGGCGCACGGTTTATCTTTTTCGGTCAAGCCGGGAGTGGAAATGCCGCCGTCCCTCAAAAATATCTTTAAAGAAATGAAAGACGATGTGGGAAAGGAACCGCCTTGCGACGGCTGTCTTGAATATCTTGCAAGACAAGGCGTCATGATGTTGAATGCGGTACTTACGGTACGGCGCGGACTGCCCAACAGCCATAAGGGTAAAGGGTGGGAATTTTTGACCGATAGGGTAATATCCGTATTAAACGACAGAGAAAAACCCGTCGTATTTATCCTATGGGGGCGCAATGCGCGCGACAAAAAAAGCTTGATAACAAATCGTCGTCACCTGATAATCGAATCGGCGCATCCAAGTCCGCTTTCGGCTTACAACGGCTTTTTCGGTTCAAAACCGTTCTCAAAAACAAACGCTTTTTTGCAATTAAACGGAATGGACGAGGTAAATTGGTGATACTTTGAACGGTAGTAAAGCGCTTTAGTATTATAGATAACATCTTTTTTTTATACTTGCGGCGCCAAGAATTTTAATAATTTGTAAAAACGTAAAATCCGCGCATACTAAAATAGCGTCCGTGAAGCATTTAATTTACGGACGCAAGCAAAAACAAAAAATATGCAAAGGAGGCGTTTTTACATGAATATCAAATGTTTTTTCGGTCGCTTGTTTAAAAAGAAAAAGAAAAGACCGACAATGAATACTGATGTTAACGCCGATAACAGGGCTTCTGTTTCGGCTGAATTTACAGGCGGGATAAGGAAGTAAAGGTAATTTGAGCGGAAACCGTTTTTATGGTTTCCGTTTTGTATTTATAATTTTAGACCATATAAGAAATCGTATGGAATAAAAATAAAAATTTTTACACGTCAAGCGCTTGGGGCAGATAGCTTGCCATATCTAAAACCGCGCGTATAAAAGACTGTCCAAAACAAAGGACAGTCTTTTAAGCGCGTATAATTTTATCCAAGCGGTTTATTTTACCGGAGGTATGAAGTCGTCATCCTCGTCGTCGAGCATTTCCCGAGGCTTGCCTGAGGTTCCTTCGTCGGACGGCTGTTCCGATATCGGCGCCGCTGAAGCTTCTTCTTCGGCGGGTTTAGGTTCTTCTCGCGCGGCGGAAGGGGAGTCGCCCGTCGGTTTTGGTTTGTCCTGTACGGCGGCGGGCTTTTTAGCCGATAAGGAAGGGAACTTTTTACCGATAAACGCACGAAGCTTCTCTCTAAAGATAAAAGCCAGCGCGCCGCAAACTGCTATAACGGCGCCTATGACAATGAGCGCTATAGCCCAACCCGGGAAGTTTTCACCGCGTGACTGTACCCAAGCGTCGTTAAAATCTTGCGTTCTGCCGCCGTAATCATACATGACGGCGCATTTTTTCTCAATATACTCTCTGTCCGGATATAATATTTCGCTTACTTTAAAGTCCGCAGGATAATCAAAGGTACCGGCTCCGGCGCCGCTTGGGAAAAAGTAACTTACGTCGTGATCTCCCGCCCGCGCATAATCAAGCGCGCCGGTAGATCTTGCATATTCAAAAATGGCGTCGTTATCTCTGTCTCCGGCAATCACGCTGGTATAACCGATGTATTCCACATTGTTTAAAGCGTTATCGGGGTGAGATATAAAGTCCAAAAACTTATATATCAAGTCCTCTTTTTCTTTTGACCTGTTTTGTTTGGGAATCGCAAATCCGTCAAAGAAAATATTGTTGCCTTCTTTGGGCAAAGCAAAGCCTAAATGAACCCGGTTATTCTCGGGTTTAAGACCGAGTTTGTTTCCGTCTTTATCAAATTCAAACAATCCGGCTTCGATTGCCGCGTAAGCGTCGCCGTTCCACATAAGTGCCGCGGAATATTTGCCTTCCGCCATTTCGTTCTTTGCTTCGTCGACCTCAAAGCTTGGGTTAACGGCATTCTTTTGCTCCCGCATCGCTTGAACAAGCTTGTCGAGTATTTCGTCGGACGAATCTTTGAGGACGTATTCAGGCGTCAGTCTATCCTCGTAACCCGCGTCGCCCTCGTTTAACGCATATCCCGCCGTCAGCCGCTCGCGGTAAGCGTATAACGACAAGGCGGCGAACGTATCGCGTATGCTGTCTTTCATATATACTTCGTTTTTAAAATCCGGGTCGAAAAGTAATTCCCAAGAATTTATCTCGTCCTCGGTTTTATTTTTATTGTTAACGTTATCTATGTTATACAGAATACCCATTACGCCCCATGTGTAGCCGATAGCGTATTTATTGCCGCTTCCGTCGGAAACCAACGGAGCAAATTTATCATTTATGTAAGCCGATGAATAATTTTGGTAATTGGGTATTCTGTCGTAATCAAGCTGTTGTATAAGGTCGGATTTTATAAGTCTTTGGATCATATAATCCGAAGGACATATGAGGTCGTAATACTCTTTGCCTTTTTCCAACTTGGTCAACATAGTTTCGTTTGTGTCAAATTCCTCGTATTCGATTTCTACGTTGTACAGATTTTTAAATTCAGTCAATACGTCTTCATTGATGTAGTCCGCCCAATTATAAATTCTCAGAACGTTTTCATAATCTTTTTTATTGTCGCACGAAGCCAAAATCGGAAGTAATATTACGGCGATTAAAAAAAGAATTAGTATTTTTGCTTTTTTCATTTTTTTGTTACTCCTCTAAATTTTCAATCTTGATATGTATATAAACTCTAATATTACAAGAGATTATTTTTTGAGTTGAAGATTTTTAGTTTTGAGATTCTTTCTTATATTATACGCTATTAATATGGCGAGTACCGTCAAAAATATCAAAGCCGACAGCGGTTTGAGAGCGCCGCTTAAGCCTTCTTTTCCGGCAGCCTGTGTATAGATGTAAGTGGATAACGTTTCGTATGAATTGCTTCTGGTATATTCGGCGATAACAAAATCGTCTATCGACAGCGTAAACGCCAAGACGAAGCCCGATATCATACCGGGAAGAACCTCGGGTACGATTATTTTTGCTATTGCAAAGAGGGGCGTGGCGCCAAGATCCAGAGCGGCTTCGTATACGGACATATTCATCTGTTTTAGACGCGGCAGAACGCTCAGCATAACATAGGGCATTGTGACGGCGGTATGGGCTAATATGACCGTTTGGGCGTTTTTTGGAATAGACAGCGCCGTAAAAAATAGCATTAAGGATAGCGCTATTATTATATCGGCGTTGAAGATTGGAACGTTTGAAGCGTTCAGGAGTATATTACGAGACTTTTTTCGCATTCCGAATATACCGATTGCTCCGACCGTGCCGAGTAACGTCGCCAAAAGCGACGAAATAATGCCGACGAATAAGGTGTGCTCCAACGCCGTAATCATCCGTCTGCTGTCGCTTGTGCTCGCCGTAAAAAGCTCCGTTATATTGGACATGGAAAATGAAAAATTAGAAAACCCGGGACCGCTTGAGAACGAGTATATTATTATAAGTATAATGGGAAGATATATGATACCCAAGATGATGTATACGTAAGAATTTCCGATATATCTCGCAAGCTTACGTTTTTTATAAAAGTCCAAGCCGGAAGACGTTTTCTTTTTTACGACGATATCGTTAGGAGTTACCATAGTCCGCCTCCTTTCAGTTCTTCCTTGTCCGTAAACCTATAGCTTATCAGCATTGACAAAAAAATCAATAACAGCATAACTATGGCAAGTGCGGAGCTAAAGCCCATATTATTGAAATAAGATCTGTTTATCAGACTGCCTAAAAGCTGAAATTTTCCTCCGCTCAACGTATCGGTGATAGCGTAAGTCGATATGGACGGCATAAACACCATAAGCGCGCCGCTTATTATACCGGGAACGGATAAAGGAAGAATGGTCTTAAAAAGCACGGTGCGCGGATCGGCGCCCAAATCTTCCGACGCTTCTATGAGATTTTTGTCCACTTTAAGAAGGGTAGTGTATATGGGCAGTATCATAAACGGTAAAAAATCGTAAACCATACCGAACAAAGCCGTACCTTTTCCGAGAGTAATCCCCATAGAGTAAAATATGGATTTTAACGCCAAAGTTCTTATCAAAAAGTTTACCCACATAGGAATTATAAACAATACGACGATAATTTTATTCATTTTAAACTTTTTTTGACTTAAGATATAAGCGACGGGATAACCGATGACAAAGCAGATTACTGTGGTAAGCGCGCCGTAGAGAATTGAATAAAAAAACGTGCCTATCGATTCGCTTGAAGAAAGCGCTCTTATTATGTTGCTAAATGTAAAACCGCCGGTTTTGTCGCTTATAAAAGCGTAATAGACTATAAAGAGCATCGGAACGAAAACCAACAACGTCAAATATACGGCATACGGCATGGCAAGATAGCTTCTTTTCATCTTGAATTTCATTTTTCGGCTCCTTTAAAAAGCTTAATGCTTTCGGGCTTAATAACTATGCCGACTTGATCGTAGTCGTCCCATTGCACGTCGGTGTTGACATGGTAGATGAAATTGCCGCATTTGATGTCTATATGGTAGTGCGTACCCTTAAAAAGAATAGTCGTAACCTCGCCGCCAGTCGTGCCTCGGTCTTTGTCGTCTATGACGTCGACGGCGTTCAAAGAAACCTTTACCCAGACGTTTTCGCCCGCGGCAAAGCCGGATGTGTCCGCGTCAAAAATACCGCCGCCGAAGTTTACTTTTCCGTCCTCCTCGATAACGCCCTCGAAGATATTGGACGTATAGGGCTTTTTCATGATATGGATGTCAAAGGGCTTTACAAATATTCCGACTTCTTCGCCGACGTCCCATCGGGTAGTGTCTTGTACCAGATATTCGCATTTATTCTCGGACAGCACGCTCATTTCGTAATGCACGCCTTTGAAGATGCTGGAAATGATTTTTCCGCGCACATGGGCGTTCGAATTGGCGACGTCCATGAGATAGATGTCCTCCGGGCGGATTACGACGTCTACTTTTTCGTTTTTCTTAAAGCCTATGTCCGTACACTCAAAGACGGTATTGTCAAACCTAACCGATTTGTCCTCAAGCATAACGCCGTCAAAAATATTGGATTCGCCTATAAAATTTGCGACAAAGGCGTTTATAGGCTCGTTATAAGTATCCGTAGGAGTGCCGACCTGCTGTATAACGCCGTCTTTCATGACGACTATCGTATCGCTCATCGTCAAGGCTTCCTCCTGATCGTGGGTGACATAGATAAATGTGATGCCGAGTTTTTTGTGCATCTCCTTTAATTCCAGTTGCATTTCCTTGCGTAGCTTCAGATCGAGAGCGCCCAAAGGCTCGTCCAAGAGGAGAACCTCCGGTTCGTTGACGAGCGCTCTCGCTATCGCCACGCGCTGTTGTTGTCCTCCGCTTAAGCTGTTTACGTCTCTTTTTTCGTAATCGCTCAAACCCACCATCTTGAGCGCTAATTTGACTTTTTTTATAATCTCTTGTTTTGAGCCGGTTTTGAACTCGGCTATTTGACTTTTAACCGACTCGCGCAGCTCGCCTGAAGTTTTTTTAAGTTCGGCTTTTTTTTCGGTTAAGGTGCGTTTGCTTTTGATTTTGAGTCCAAAAGCTATATTGTCAAACACATTGTAATTTGGGAAGAGCGCATATTTTTGAAAAACGGTGTTTACGGGACGCAAATGCGGCGGGGTGTTTATTATCGATTTGCCGTTAAGGAATATATCTCCCGACGTGGGCAACTCAAAACCGGCGATCATGCGTAGCGTAGTCGTCTTTCCGCAACCCGACGGACCCAAAAGAGTGACAAATTCTCCCTTTTTTATCTTTAGGCTTATATTGTCGACGACGTTGTTGCCGCCTGTAAAGGTTTTTGACACGTTTTTTAATTCGATAATAATATTGCTCATTTTTTTCCTTCAATCCCCGGCAGGCAACGGAGTTTCCGCCCGGTTATTAAGAGTTTAATTAGTTGAATAATTTGTCCGGTTTTTTAAGCAAGCGGCTCAAGGCACGCATGTTATCCATAGTATTTCGGCGGACTCGCCGCATGTGTTTTTTATACGGTGAACGAGGTCGCTTTTAAAGTAAAAAGCGCAATTTTGCCCGCATTCGTAACATTTTTCACCTTTTTCGATTACAATTTTGCCGGACAATACATAGCCGAACTCTTCGCCCTCATGCGGCGTGTCCTCTACCGTTTCGGAATGAGGGGCGATTTTTATCCTAAGCGGTTCCATCATATGACCCGCGTTTGACACAAGCCACGTCGTTTCTCCGCTTTCATCCTCCTTGACGGAAAAATCGTCCGCGGTATAGACGACCTTTTCGGGCGAGGCTTCGCTAAAAAACGCCTTTAAATTCGTACCCAAGCTCTCCAAAATATCCACAAGAGTGGCTATAGACGGGGATGTGAGGTCGTTTTCCAGCTGAGATATATATCCCTTGGTAAGCTCGCATCTGTTTGCCAATTCTTCTTGCGTCATTTTGCTTTGAAGTCTGAGTCGTTTTATCTTCGCACCTATTTCCATGTCTAAACTATGCTCCCAAGCCGTTTTCGTAAAATAACCTTACGGACGCGCCATAAATTTGCAAAAAAAATAACTACCGTCTTCCTTAACGAAACGCGCGAAATCCGCATTTTTTTAGGGAAATTATATAACTCGGCTAAAATTATATAAGATCGTAAAAACGATTCGAGGATAAACGATAGAGTTTAATTATATTAAACAAAAAGATTATATAATTAAACTTTTCTCGTGTCAACTAATTTAATGGGCTTTTTAAAAAAAATCTGTAATCGAAGAGTATATAAGTAAACTTCGCGTGAATTTGCGCGTATTTTATTGAATTTTAGCTTTTTAAATGATATAATATAATTACTATGCTAAAAAAATTTATATCTTATTATAAGCCGTACAAAGCTTTGTTTTTTGCCGATATTATTTGCGCGATAGCCGTCGCGGGCGTCGACCTTGTCTTTCCTCAGGTGTTAAGATATATAACTACCGGCGCTCTTTTGTCCGAAAGCGACGGCGTATTGAATAAGGTGATACTTATTTCGGGCGGTTTGTTTGCGCTATATGTTCTTCGCAGTCTTTGCCAATATTTTATCACCTCGTGGGGGCATATCATGGGCGCGCGAATGGAGAGAGATATGCGTCAAAATCTGTTTTATCACTACCAGCGCCTGTCTTTTTCGTACTATGACAAAAACAACACGGGGGAAATGATGAGCAAACTTGTGTCCGACCTCTTTGATATCTCCGAATTTGCTCATCACGGGCCCGAGAATGTTTTGATAGCTCTTTTAAAAATTATCGGAGCTATAATTATTCTTGCCGTAATCAATCCTTATATAACGCTTGTGCTCACGGTCATAGTCGCGCTTACGATAGTATTCAGCGTTACCATGAACAGGCGGTATATGTCGAAAATATATTATGAGAACAGCAAAAAAATCGCTTCGGTGAACGCAAAAGTTCAGGATAGCCTTTTGGGAATCAAGGTTATCAAGTCCTTTGCCCGCGAGGATGCCGAACACAAAAAATTTGACGAAGCGAACGCCGCTTTTCTCGCGACAAAATCATTGTCTTACAAGACTATGGGAAGTTATCACGCGGTAAATTCATTTTTTCAAGGGCTTTTATATATAGCGGCGCTGGTAAGCGGCGGAATATTCTTTGCGCAAAAAAATCTGGAAGCAATAGAGTTTGCCATGTACTTTTTGTATATAGGGATATTTATAAGTCCCATAGAAATGCTTATAAATTTTACGGAGCTTTTTCACCGCGGCTATTCCGGCTTTAGGAGATATTCGGAAGTGATGAGCGTCCAACCGGAGCCGGACGACGCAGGCACCGCGAAGGAACTCAAGGAATGCGAAGGGGAAGTCGAGTATAAGAACGTCCGGTTTTCTTACGGGAGTGAAGAAGACGTATTGAACGGAGTAAGCTTTACCGTGAAAAGAGGAGAAACCGTTGCGCTTATAGGCTCGTCCGGAGGCGGGAAAACCACGGTTTGTTCATTGCTTCCGCGCTTTTACGATGTAAACGAGGGCGAAATACTCATCGACGGTAAAAACATAAGGGAATTTACACTGAAATCTTTGCGTCGCGCTATCGGCATTGTCCAACAGGACGTGTATATTTTTAACGGCACGATAAGGGATAATATTGCCTACGGCAAGGCGGACACTACCGAACAAGAGATAATCGATGCGGCGAAAAGAGCTAATATAGACGATTTTATACGTTCCTTACCTCTCGGATACGACACGGACGTGGGGGAGCGCGGAACGAGACTTTCGGGCGGGCAGAAACAGCGTATTGCCATAGCGCGCGTATTTTTAAAAAATCCGCCTATTTTATTGCTGGACGAAGCCACGTCTTCGCTTGACAACGAGAGCGAACGTCATATACAAAAAGCCCTTGACGAATTGTCCGCGGACAGAACGGCTATAGTCATAGCGCATCGCTTGAGCACCGTAAGAAACGCCGATAAAATTTATGTTATAGACGGCGGAAAAATCCTTGAAAGCGGTACGCACGACGAACTCTTGAAGCTTGACGGATTGTATGCGCGATATATAAAATTGGCGTCGGATTAATCAAAGTTAAAGTTTTAAAAGGGTTTTAATGCAAAATTCTCCCTTAATCCATTAAAATTTTATCAATTCAATATATACAAGGAGAGAAAATCATGATATTGGGAGTCCAACTTTATACATTGAGGAATTATCTTAGGAACCAAAGCGATTTTCCCGCGGTGTTTGAGCGTGTAAAAGCTATGGGCGCGGAGACCGTACAGGTTTCCGGAACCGGACCGTTCGACAGCAAGTTTTTGGGAAAGCTCGCAAAAAGCGCGGGGCTTTCGGTTTGCGCGACGCATTCGCCGTTTGCGCGCATAAGGGACGATATCGAAAGGCTTGCGCAAGAGCATCTTGATTTTGGGTGTCCTCAAATAGGCGTCGCAACTCTGCCGTCGGAGTACGGAAAAAAGAACGCGGACGATCTAAAAAGATTTGCGGAGATAATCAACGGCGCTGCGTACAAACTAAAGTCTTACGGAATGACCGTCGCGTATCATAATCATTGGTTTGAATTTAACAAGATAGGGGATAAAACCGTTTTTGACGCGCTTTTTGAAAGTTTTGATTCGTCTGTAGAATTTATACCCGATACGTACTGGCTTAAATTGAAGAACGTAGATCCCGCTGCCTTTATCGAAAAACTAAAAGGGAGGATAAGCGTTCTGCACCTAAAAGATTATCGGAAACGTCTATTTGTACCCATGATGAAGCCGGCGGGAGACGGCGTATTGGACTTTAAAGCTATCATGCAATCCGCCGAAACGTGCGGCGTAAAAGCCGCCGTCGCCGAACTCGATATCTCAAAAGACCCGTTCGGTGATACGGAGAAGAGCTTAAAATATGTCGGGAAAATAATGGATGAATTGCGGTCGGTTTAGCGCTTTCGGCGCGTCCGCCTCGGAGCCTAACGATAAAAGCGCCGAATGCATAAGAAAAGACGAATTAAGTTGCTTTGAGGCTATGTTTGAGTTTGAAGCTGTTTTTCATTTTGCGTTTATGGTTTGGCAGGACTTGTGCATTTCCATGCGTAAGCCCTGATGATTTTGTGGAATAGCCCCTTATTTTATTTTGATTTTTTTGATAAAATATGGTATGATATTTAAAATAATAATTTAATTCGGGATATTTATCTTTGACGTTTTTGTAATCGCGACTTTTGATAAATAAAAATGACTATGATTTTGGTGATGGATATAGGCAACACAAACATAAAATTCGGGCTTTTTAAGGGAGATAAGCTCATAGAGAGCTGGAGAATTTCCGCGTCAAATTCAAGGACGGCGGACGAACTGGGTATTGTGGTGGGTAATTTATTCGCTTCGTCCAATCTTTCGCTTAAGAACGTCAAAGGCGTAATTATGGCGTCGGTTCAACCGGCGATTAATTACACGGTGGAGCACGCGTGCGAATACTATATAGGAAAAAAACCTATCGTCGTCAATACGGAAATCAATACGGGACTTAAATTTTTGTATACGAATCCCGAAGAACTTGGCGCGGACAGGGTGGCAAACGCCGTCGCAGCATACAAAAAATACAATGCCGCTTGTATAATAGTCGATTGCGGAACGGCTACCACGTTCAGCGCCATAAGCAAGAACGCCGAATTTTTGGGCGGAGCCATTGCTCCGGGAATAAAAGCAAGCGCCGACGCACTGACGGACGTCGCCTCTAAGCTTCCAAAAATAGAGCTTATTAAGCCCAAAAATATAATAGGGAAATCCACTATAAGCAACATGCAATCGGGGATAATCAACGGTTTTACGGGAATGATAAATTATATTTTGACGAGGATGAAAAAGGAACCGGGACTTGAGGAAGCAAAGATAATAGCTACCGGCGGGTTGAGCGAGCTAATAACCTTTGACGAGTCTTTTAAGGTAATAAAGGATAGGGCGCTTGCGCTTCACGGTTTAAATTACATATACAATATGAACGCGTAGAAATGAAACCGTAAAAGCCATCGAATTATTTCGGTTTA
>JAISQX010000197.1 GCA_031273965.1 Clostridiales bacterium | reverse complement strand
TACAGGAAATGATTTTTGCCGAGTCAAAAATCGGAAGCATGAATGCTTCTACGCGCGAACAAGTACGCGCTATTTCCTATAAATTTGATTCGTCGTCGCCTCGGTCATGGACAAGCGAGTTTGTCCGCGCCACTCGGCATCCTAGAATATAGTTTACAGGAAATGATTTTTGTCGAGTCAAAAATCGGAACAAGCGCTTAACCGTAGCCGATTGAGCGGATTCGGAGAAATGATTTTTGCAAGCCAAAAATCGGAAGCTTTGCTTCCATGTGTGTGAACGAGTTTGTGCGCCGTGTAAATTCAATTATATGATAAATAATCAGTCTGTTCGGAGGAGAATATGGCAAAAATAAAGTTAACTAAAGCGCCGTTCAAAGGAACGCCCAAGCAAGAGAGCGATTTACGGAACGCCCTTGACGAAATTAAAAAGAAAAAAGGGGCCGTTATGCCGGCTTTGCAAAAAGCGCAAGAAATATACGGTTATTTGCCGGAAGAGGTGCAACTGATTATCGCCGAGGTATTGGAAGTTTCGGCGGAAGAGGTTTTTGGCGTGGCTACCTTTTATTCTCAATTTACTCTCAATCCGAGGGGAGAATACAATGTAAGCGTTTGTCTCGGCACGGCTTGTTACGTAAAAGGCGCGGGCGAGGTTTTGGATACGCTCAAAATTCAGCTTGGTATCGATCCGGACGAATGCTCCACGGACGGCAAATTTTCACTTAACGCGACGCGTTGTATCGGTTGTTGCGGGCTTGCTCCTGTTATGACTATAAACGACAACGTTTACGGTAAAATCACGGCGGACGACGTCGAAAAGATTTTGAAGAACTATTAGGATACGAGCCGATGAGAGAGCTTTCCCTTAACATACTCGATATAGCCGAAAATTCCATTACCGCCGGAGCTACAATCATAGACATATCGTTGACGCTCAAAGGCAATATGTTGGAGATATCTATAAAGGACAACGGTTGCGGCATGAGCGAAGAGTTTTTGGCAAAGGTCACGGATCCGTTTACCACATCCAGAACCACGCGTAAGGTAGGCGTCGGAATACCGTTCTTTAAAATGGCGGCGGAAATGACGGGAGGAAGCTTTGATATCCAATCAAAAAAAGGCGAAGGGACAAAGACTACCGCCGTATTTGACATAACGGGCGTCGATTTTGTGCCGATGGGCGACATAGGCGAGACCATGGGCGCGCTTATAATGCACGCGCCGCTCGTAAGCTTCTTTTTAAAAGTCGATATACGCGGAGAGATTTATGAATTTGATACGATGGAGATAAAAGACGTTTTGGGTGACGACGTGCCTATAGACTCAATAGAAGTAATTAGTTTTATAAAAAATACTATAAAAGAGAATTTTGATAAAGTAAACGGAGGGAGAATAATATGAAGTCAATAGAGGAATTGAAAGCTATCAAGGCGAGAATGCAAGCCGAGATAAATACGCGCGACGCAGTCGGCAACGCCGATACGCGCATAGTCGTCGGTATGGCTACTTGCGGAATAGCCGCGGGCGCGAGGCCGGTGTTGAATACGTTTCTTGAGGAAATACAAAACAAGAGATTGCAAGGAGTAAAGGTAACTCAAGCCGGATGTCTCGGCATGTGCAAACTGGAACCTATGGTGGAAGTCTATGTTCCGGGCAAAGAAAAAGTAACTTACGTAAAGGTCAATTCCGATATAGCAAAGAAAATTGTCGCCGACCATATCGTAAACGGAAAAACGATAAGCGAATATGTCATCACAAATTCTTGATTCATTACAAATCCGCGTTTACAACCGCGGCATTTTATTGAGCGGAATTTTGTGAGGATAAAAGGAGAAATATAAATGATTAGAAATCACATTCTTGTTTGCGGCGGTACTGGCTGTACTTCCGGAAAAAGCAAAAGCATTCTTGAAAAAATCAATAATCTTATTGTCGAAAACAACTTAAGCGGAGAGGTTCAGACCGTAATGACCGGCTGTTTCGGATTGTGCGCGTTGGGTCCCGTCGTAGTAGTTTATCCGGAAGGCGCTTTTTATAGTCAGGTAAAGGAGTCGGACGTCGACGAGATAATCTCAGAGCACATAATCAAGGGGAGAATCGTAAAAAGACTTCTATACCAAGAAACCGTTAAAGAAGGCGGAGACGGCGTGTCTTCATTGAACGACACAAGCTTTTATAAGAAACAAATGAGACTTGCGCTGAAAAATTGCGGCGTAATAAATCCGGAAAATATTGACGAGTATATAGCTTACGACGGTTATTCCGCGCTTGCGAAGGTTTTGACGGAGATGACTCCCCAAGAGGTTATCGACGTTATCAAGACTTCCGGTTTGAGGGGGCGCGGCGGAGCCGGATTTCCGACCGGAAATAAATGGCAGTTTGCGCACGACGTTTTGGGAGATACTAAATATGTGTGCTGCAACGCCGACGAGGGCGACCCGGGAGCGTTTATGGACAGATCGGTGCTTGAGGGCGATCCTCACGCCGTTATAGAAGCCATGGCTATTGCCGGTTACGCTATCGGTTCTAATCAAGGCTACGTCTATATCAGAGCGGAATATCCCATAGCCGTCGAGAGGCTGGACATAGCTATCAAGCAAGCTAAGGAATACGGGCTTTTGGGAGAAAATATATTCGGTACAGACTTTAGCTTTGATATCGAAATAAGGCTGGGAGCGGGAGCTTTCGTCTGCGGCGAGGAAACCGCGCTCATGACGTCTATAGAGGGAAACAGAGGCGAGCCGCGTCCGCGTCCGCCGTTCCCCGCGGTAAAGGGCTTATTCCAAAAACCTACTATTTTGAATAATGTCGAGACGTATGCCAATATTGCTCAAATAATACTTAAAGGAGCGGATTGGTTCAGATCCATAGGCACTGAAAAGTCAAAAGGCACAAAGGTCTTTGCCGTCGGCGGAAAAATACAAAACACCGGTCTTGTCGAGGTTCCGATGGGCACTACTCTAAGAACCATAATAGAGGATATAGGCGGCGGCATTCCCAACGGGAAGAAGTTTAAAGCCGCTCAAACGGGAGGACCGTCCGGAGGATGTATTCCCGCAAGCCACCTTGATATAGCTATTGATTACGAAAACCTTTTGGCCATAGGCTCTATGATGGGCTCCGGCGGACTTATCGTCATGGATGAGGACACCTGCATGGTTGATATAGCCAAGTTCTTTCTTGAGTTTACGGTGGAAGAATCCTGCGGAAAATGTACGCCTTGCCGCATAGGCACAAAGCGTCTTTATGAATTATTGGAAAAGGTAACCAAGGGAAAGGCGACGGAAGCGACGCTTCAAGAGATGGAAAAACTTTGTTATTATATAAAGGACAATTCTCTGTGCGGACTCGGTCAGACGGCGCCGAATCCCGTTCTGTCGACGCTCAGATATTTTAAGGACGAGTATCTTGCGCATGTCAACGACAAGAGATGTCCCGCGGCGGTTTGTAAGGATTTAGTATCCTACTCGATTACGGATAAGTGCGTGGGCTGTACGCTTTGCGCGCGCAAATGCCCCGTAAGCGCCATAACGGGCAAGGTAAAGGAAAAGCATATGCTGGATAAGGAGAAGTGCATTAAGTGCGGCGTATGCTTTGAAAACTGCAAATTTAAGGCTATATCCAGAGGATAGAATTTTTGAAAATTCGAGGAGAAAGGAAATAAATGAACGAAACGAAAATGATAAATTTGAAAATAGATAATATACCCGTAAGCGTACCGCAGGGCTTTACTGTTCTTGAAGCGGCTAGAACTGCAGGAGTGAGAATACCCACGCTTTGTTATTTAAAGGATATCAACGCCATAGGCGCGTGCAGGGTTTGCGTTGTCGAAGTAAAAGGCGCGAGAAGTCTTGTCGCATCTTGCATATATCCCGTAAACGAAGGAATGGAGGTTTTGACGGCGACGCCAAAGGTTTTGGAAAGCAGAAAAATCACAGTGGAGCTAATTCTCTCCGATCATAACAAAAACTGCCTGTCTTGCGTCAGAAGCACAAACTGCGAGTTGCAAAGCCTTGCCGAAGAATTGGGTTGCAACGCGCAAAAATTCGGAGGAGAGACGAAATTTTATCCCGTCGACGATTCGCATCCGTCGCTTGTGAGGGATAATAGCAAGTGTATACTTTGCAGACGATGCGTGGCGGCATGCAAAAATTATCAGTCGGTGTCCGTCATAGGCGCCAATGCGAGAGGGTTTGACACGCATATAGGCTGTCTTTTTGAAAAAGGGCTGGGCGATATAGCCTGCGTTGGCTGCGGTCAATGTATAACGGTTTGCCCCACGGGCGCGCTGCGTGAAAAGGACGAGATAGACGACGTAATAAAGGCGCTTGCGGATCCGTCAAAGACAGTCGTCGTCGGCACGGCTCCGTCCGTAAGAATAGCTTTGGGTGAGGAATTTGGATATCCTTTAGGCGCGAACGTCGAGGGTAAAATGGCGGCGGCGCTGAGGCGTTTGGGCTTTAAACATGTTTTTGATGTGGATTTCACCGCCGATTTGACGATTATGGAGGAAGGCTACGAGTTTTTGCACAGAGTCAAGAATGGCGGAGCGCTGCCGATGATTACGAGTTGTTCTCCCGGTTGGATAAAGTTTATCGAACATAACTATCCCGAATATATAAAAAATCTTTCGTCTTGTAAGTCGCCGCAACAGATGTTCGGCGCGGTGGCGAAGACATATTACGCCGAGAAGCTTGGGGTGGATCCCAAGGACATGTACGTCGTAACCATTATGCCGTGTACGGCAAAGAAGTTTGAAAAGGGCAGAGCTCATCAGGACGCGGCCGGCGTGCCGGATATCGACGCCGTATTGACGACGAGGGAGCTTGCGAGATTCATAAAGAGAAAGGGCATAATGTTTAACGTTTTGCCCGATGAAGCTTTCGACGCTCCATTCGGAATAGGCTCCGGCGCGGGATTGATTTTTGGGACGTCGGGCGGCGTTATGGAAGCCGCGCTTAGAACCGTTGCCGAGGTTTTGGAAGGAAAGCAACGGGAAAAGCTTGATTTCACCGAAGTAAGGGGTATGGACGGGATAAAGGAAGCGACATATAATATAGCCGGTATCGACGTAAAAGTCGCCGTCGCTAACGGATTAAAGAATGCGCGTTCCATAATGGAAAAGATAAAGAGCGGTCAAGCCGACTATCATTTCATAGAGATAATGGCTTGTCCGGGCGGCTGTTTGAACGGCGGAGGTCAGCCGATAAAGTCGGCGGAAACGCGCAATTTCGTCGATTATAAGGCGGCGAGAATGAGTTCGATTTACAACTCCGATAAGGCAATGACTTTGAGAAAAAGCCATGAGAATCCCGCTATAAAGGAGATATACAAAGAATACTTCGGAGAGCCGAACAGTAATAGAGCGCACCATGTTCTCCACACAAAATACACCGCTCGTTCAAAGTATTGAGCCGACGCAAAACGTAATAATATAATAAACGGGACTGTTTCAATGAAGCAAGCCCGTTTTTTATTTTAGTTAAAAAATTTATTTTTAGGGGACATCTCGGTTTTTATAGAAAAAAAGATCCCCCCTCAAAGGAGGTGGGATAAAAAAGGGGGATCTTTGTGGTATAAACGTATTAATGTTCAATTTCGAAAGTAAATTTATTTTTACTGCTTTCGAAATTACGCCGGACTAAGTTCTAAAATAACAAGTCGGCATAGGTCGGGAAAGGCCAAAATTCCGAGGAGACAACCGTTTCAAGCTCGTCTGACGCGTTGCGCACGTCGGACATGTCTGATATTACGGACTCGCAATAAAATTTTGCTTTCTTTTCGACTTCTTCGATGTCGCGCGCTTGACAGAGCGCATTGTCAAGCTTGTTTACCGCCGCTTGAAGTTTGTCTTTTAAGCGGCTAATCTTAGTGATAAGCTCGATATCGTGAGAAAAATCTATGGGAACCGCGAGTTTTTGGCGGCGCAGGGTGGATTCGGACAACGCGTCAAGATATTTATAGACGGCAGGAATTATCTGCTTCTTAGCTATATCCGTCGTGGTCAAAGCCTCAATATTTATTATCTTCCAATAATTTTCGAGAAGGATTTCGTATCTGCTTAGAACTTCCTTTTCGGTAAGAATGCCGTGGGTTACAAACAAATCGATATTCTTTTTTAAAATGAAATAGGGAAGGGCTTCGACGGTATTTTTGAGATTGAGAAGACCGCGCCTTTCCGCTTCTTTTGTCCATTCGTCGGAATAGTTGTTTCCGTTAAATACTATCTGCTTATTTTCTTTGACGACATTCTTTATTATATCGATTACCGCGGCGTCAAAGTTGTTCGCGTGCTCGAGAGTATCCGCAAACTGACGCAACTCTTCGGCGACTATGGTATTCAAAACAAAGTTTGGACCGGATATCGATTGAGAAGAGCCAAGCATACGAAATTCGAATTTGTTGCCCGTAAAGGCAAAAGGCGAGGTACGGTTTCTGTCGGTGGTATCCTTTATAAATTCGGGGATAAAGGAAATATTGCTTTTCATTTTTTCTTGAGTCTTCGAAACGTATTCGCCCGACGACTCTATAGCTTCAAGTATACTCGTTAACTCGCTTCCCAGATATATTGAGATAATTGCGGGAGGCGCTTCGTTAGCGCCCAAACGATGGTCGTTTGCCGCGCTTGCGGCGGAAATCCTGAGTATATCCTGATATTCGTTCACCGCTTTTATGATTGCGGCGAGGAACAGGAGG
>JAISQX010000099.1 GCA_031273965.1 Clostridiales bacterium | reverse complement strand
TGCTGTATATTTGGTTTGCCATAAAATTTGCCATTATGTCGGGCGAGGCGTCTTTTTGCGTGAGCGAGAATCTTTTTAAAGACGCGTATATTTTCTTTATCTTTGTCGCGATAGGAGCTATAACGTCGTATATAGCTATAAAGGGAAGCACGGTGCTTGCCCGATTAGGCGAAATATTCATAGTTTTTGTTATTTTATTTCTCTTTATAAACGTAATAACCGTGGAATCGGAGACGGATATCATGGGCAACCTGCCGCTGTTTGATATTTCGGCAAACAAGCTTTTTTCCGCGTTTGACAAACACTATGTGTGGACGGGCGACTTTTTACCGCTTATCGTGTTCGGGCTAACCGACACAAAAAAGAAATCGAAGTTGTTGCCTTGGATGATAGCCGGCTCAATCGTAATGATATTCGGGCATTATATCTTTTTGAACGCTCTGTGCAGAGCCGGAGCGGCTAAAATAGACAATCTGATAGTCGAGTTGGGCACTTTTAACGTAGGCAATATATTGATCGGACGGACGGACGCGCTTTCTTTTTCCGTCTGGAATATTATGGTTATCGTGAGTCTTTCGCTTACGATGCTTGCGGCTACCGAGGCGTCTTCTTATTTTTTGAAAGATCGAAGAATAGGAACGGCGATTGTGAATGTCGTTGCCGCGTTATTCTATATTTTTGGATTTAAAAACGTAGATAAATTGTATGCGTTCGCCACGGGTGGGATAAGGTACTTTATGTTATTCGTACAAGTTTTTGTTCCTATCGTTATAATTGCGGGATATAATTATACAAAAAGAAAGAGCAAAGCGACTGAAAAATACGGTATAGATCCGTCATATATGCCGGATGAAAAATCCTCAAGAACGTATGGGGGAAGTGTGTGATATGCGAAAAAAAAAGGGGCTGGCGCTCTTTGTGCTGTTTGCGGTTTTTATCGTATTGAGCGCTAGCATGAATAATATAGATTTGAATAAAAGAGCTCTTGTAATAGGCGTGGGCATAGACCGTGAGAATGACGAATACGAGCTTACTATACAGACTTTTGTCGCGAAGCAATTATCGGATTCCACGCCGAACAACAGCGAGGCTCTTACCGTGAGCGCAAAGGGAAGAACCGTGGACGAAGTCATAACCAAGCTAAACATAAAGACAGGTAAAACGCTTTCGTTCGCTCTCTGCTACGTAATTATTTTGGGCGAGGGAATGGCGGAAAGCGACGTTATAGACGAGCTGGATTTTCTTGTGAATAAATCAGATACGGCTAACAACGCTATGCTCTTGTTATGTGAGAGTAAGGCAAAAGATATGATGAAAATCAATTCGCCGATAAGCTCCGGCAGCATGATGCTCTTGCACGATATGCTAAGCGACAAGCAATGCAAGCCTTACGCGCCCAAAACTATAAAGGATTTCAACGCGGATTATTATTCCTTAAGCGCGACGTCGATAGTCCCCATTCTCAAAAAGTCCGAGGGCGGCAGCGACACGGAAAACAATAATCAAGGCGGAGACGACGACAGCAAGGAAAAACGAGATTATTATGAGATGAACACCGCCGCCATATTTAAAAATGGCAAATACGTTCTCTCGCTTGACGAGGAAGAGACAATAGCTTACGGGTTTTTAACCGGCAGCAGGGTAAAGGACAGATTCGGAGTGGCGTTTGACGATAAAATAATTACTTTTAACGCGGACAGGAAGCATATAAAGAAAAAGTATGACTTAAATAAAAGGTCTTATACCGTGGAATTAAAAATATTTTTAGACGCGTCGGAGATAGTAAAAAAGAACGGAAAACCGCATGCGGACAAAAACAGCCAAACTCAAATGGCAAATATACGCATGGCGGACGAGGATAAAAAAGCTATCGAAGCGTATATGAAGAGTGAAATTATTTCCGTTATTGAAAAATGTGAAAACGAGGACATAGATATTTTACTTTTGAGTGATAATTTTTATCGCAGATACGGAAAAAAAGCAAGACTTATGATAGAGGAAGGGAAATTTCACGAAAAAATATCCAAGGAAGTAAAAGTATCGGTCGAACTCGTCTAAAATTGTAAAAATAGGGTTGCCGCGATATGGTCAAGACGGAATTTTATTTAGGAATAGGATTGTAAATATTCAATAAGATCGCTTCGCGTGCCTTTTATGAAGCCCTCGTGGTTAAAGGTGAGGAAAACGGTCGGGTTTTCGGCGCACGCGGCGTTTTTTATTGTAAATTCTTCACCGGACGCCGAACGCGTGACGATACAATCAGACACATGGAAAACAAGAGTCTTTGCGGGAGTGAGCAAACCGTCGTCCCGGCGTTCTACTCTTATATCTCCGCTTTCGAACGTGATTACGGAATACGAACCGTCGCGGCGCTTATCGAAGTTCTTTCTCAAGCTATAATTAAAATAGACCGACGTGGAAACGATTATGACGGAGCCGATCATCAAAATCAAAAATATAGGATTATGCAAAAAAATCGAAAGCAACGAACCGCCTATTATGCCGAACGAAGCGCAAACTCCCGAACAAAAAAAGAGAGTTTTTTGACTTTTTTTAAAAATCCGCAAATCATGAGCGTTTAACTTAGTGGAAACGACTATCACTTTTATCCGCTCCTCAAAAAAGCGTCGCGGTGGCTATGTACAGAGCGTCGCTCAGGTTTTGTCCGTCGGCTTTGAAATCTACGTTATACCCGTCCGCCTTAGCTTTTATAAACAGATGAGCCATACCGATGCCCATATCGATTTTTCTCATATTGTTGATTACGAGCAGACGGTCTATTAAATTCTTTGGTTTAGCCATGTAAAAATTGTAGGTATTTTCACGTTTTTCGACAAGCCAAGGCTGATTATTAACGGCGCTGGGGGATAGGCGAACGGCTTCCGTATATTCGTCCTGACCGCATAGGGCTATTTCTTTTAAGGGCTTACGAACAAAACCGTCGGGATATTTACGAATCAACGTTCCCTCCGGATAGCCCGCGGACATGGAAATGACAAATTTAAGACCGTCGTCCGTGCGATATTCACGCGCGGGTTTTTTAAAGCCCCACCAACATGTTCCTATACCGAGATTGTGCAGTTCCAGAGAAAGCTGTTGACCGATAAAGCCTACGTTCTCAAAGCCGCCGCCCGTCTCGTCGCTAAAAAAACCTATGCAATAATCGGAACGGTTGTTTTTTACCGCTTCGCCGTTTTTTAGCATAACGGCTTTGAATCGGACGTCTTTAAACAAGGGCGCGAGGTCGAATTTTTGAACCAAATCCGTATTGTCCTCTAAAAAATCTATTTTTTTGTCGGAATAATTTCTTACGGATTGTCTTTCATAAATTGCCGAAGCCAGTTTTTTATAATCTTTCATAACTATTTCCCGCTTATACCGAATACGCGTTTAAAACGCGCGTACGTGTTTCTATAATATATTATTATATACGTATTTTTATGTTTTGTCAAATCAAATAAAAACACGCTTTTTCAAAGCGACCGTTGACGGAGTAATCGGTTGCTAAATTCGTTTCCTTATAAAAATTGTCAAACGCGATACAATAGCGAGTACGTATCTATAAAATGCGGATATGAGCGCATAAAATGTTTTTCATGAGCGGCTCCGCATATTTTTATTGCTAATTTGTAAAAGATTTGATATAATATTAAAGTATCGTAGTGGCGCAGTATCCTAGTCGGAGCGGGGTGCATCGAAAAGCGGGTCATTATAAAACGCAGAAGGGCACATCGATGAAGTTTCTTGTGCAGGCTTTAATCGCCAAATTGGGGCTTGTGCTGGGAGTTAAGATTTATGGGCGGTCGTCAAAGGCATGGCGAAGCCGACCCATTTTTCGCGGAGACCCGTTCGGGTGGCGAAATATGTAAGAAAGGCTACCTGCCGGGATTAAACCTGCATTGCGGCAAGACTTTGCTGTGTGCAGAGTAGCCTGCCTTGAGTGAGGTAAGAGAATTGGAGATTACGGCAAAAAGCCGAAGGCCAAAGGCTTTTATGGTCGATTGCTCTATGAAACTTAACCTTGCAAAATAAGGCTAAATGTATCCGTGCTTCGTATAAGGAAAACTTCTAGGCTGAAATCAAAAGTTTTTTGGGGATTATAGTGCGTACTCAGTGGTCATCCGGTATCCGAAATCGGAAACGATTCGGCCGCCGCGTTAATCGGAAACGGCCCGTACGGCGACGTCGGGTGCGCGGTAAGACTGGGAAACCCAACCGGACCTATGGCGCAAGGTTTATCCGAAAAACTGCCACAACGATATTTTTTTTATTAGGGGATAAATACGAGGAAAACTATGAAACACGGGTTTGTCAAGGTTGCCGCGGCAACTCCAAAAATTAAGGTTGCGGACTGCCAATATAACGCCGAACGAATAAAGGAGCTTATAATCGAGGCTCAAAAAAGCGGCGCGGATATTTTGGTTTTGCCCGAGCTTTGCGTTACAGGTTATACTTGCGGCGATTTGTTTTATCAAAGCGTTTTACTTGACGGCGCGCGCGCGGCGGTTCTGGATATAAGGGAATTTACAAAGACAAAAAAGGCGTCGGATATACTCGTCTTTTTGGGCTTGCCTCTTATGTATAACAATCGCTTGTATAATGCGGCGGCGGCGATAAAGGACGGAGAGATACTCGGCTTCGTTCCAAAAACATATCTTCCGAACTATAACGAATTTTATGATAAACGGCAGTTTAGCGGCGGCGGCGCTATCGACGCGGTTATCGACTTCGGCGGCGCGCAAACGCCATTTTCGTCGAAACTTCTATTTGAGTGCAAAAACATGCCGCAATTAAAAGTTGCCGCGGAAATATGCGAAGACCTATGGGTAATGTCGCCGCCTTCCGCGGAGCATGCAAAGGCCGGAGCAGTCGTAATAGTAAATCTTTCGGCGAGCAACGAAACGGTCGGCAAAGCGGAGTATAGAAGAAGCCTTGTGGCGGGACAATCGGGAAGATTGTTTTCGGCGTATGTATACGCTTCGGCGGGCGACGGGGAATCAACCTCCGATATCGTCTTTGGCGGGCATAATATCATCGCGGAAAACGGTAGGATTTTAGAGGAGACAAGGCTGTTTGAAAACCGTCTTATAATGTCCGAAACCGATATCTTTATGCTTAACGCCGAGAGAGCTAAGTTTTCGAATTACGATGAGGAAAAAGAGCGAACGGCGAAGTATAAGAGCGTTTTATTTGAGATAAAAAAGCGCGAAACCAAACTTACCAGAGAATATGACAGGCAGCCCTTTGTTCCCAAAGACAAAGAGCAATTGGAGCGGCGCGCTGAGCTTATACTCAATATGCAAGCCCACGCTTTAAAAAAGAGACTGGGAGACGGATTTAAGGCGGTGGTGGGCGTAAGCGGCGGTCTTGATTCTACCTTGGCGCTGCTTGTAACCGTAAGGGCTTTTGGGCTTTTGAAGCGCCGTTTGCGTGATATAATAGGAATAACAATGCCGTGCTTCGGCACGACGGAGAGAACGTATAACAATTCCCTTGCGCTTATGGATGCTATAGGCGTTTGCGCCGAAAGCGTGGATATAAGCGAAAGCGTAAAGAAACATTTAAAGGACATCGATAGGTTTCATGAGCCGGAGCTTATGGACGAGGCGTACGAGAACGCGCAAGCAAGGGAGCGGACGCAGGTGCTTATGGACGTTGCCAATTCCGTAGGCGGAATAGTCATAGGAACGGGGGACTTGTCCGAGGCGGCGCTCGGATGGTGTACGTATAACGGCGATCATATGAGCATGTACGCGGTCAATTCTTCGGTCCCGAAGACCCTTGTCAAATATTTGGTTGAATACGAGGCGCAGAGATTGGGAGGTAAAGCGGCGGAAGTCATCAGAGAAATATTGTCCACGCCTATAAGCCCCGAACTCTTGCCGCCGTCAAAAGGCGAAATATTCCAAAAAACGGAGGATATCGTCGGACCTTACGAATTGCATGATTTTTTTCTTTATTATACCGTGAGATTTGCGTATCCGCCCGATAAGGTTTTTAGGCTTGCGCGGAGAGCTTTTTTGGGCGCGTACGAGGAAGACGTCATAAAAGCATGGCTTAATGTCTTTGTAAAAAGATTTTTCAAGAATCAATTTAAACGAAACTGTGTTCCGGACGGGGTCAAGATAGGAAGCGTATCGCTATCGCCGCGCGGAGATTGGCGTATGCCGAGCGACGCGGAAGCCGCGCTATGGTTGGAAAATTTACGGGATATGTAAAGGCAGCGCGTATGCGTTTATGCGTGAAGCCGCGTAAAAAGGGTGTAAGTATATGTTTACAGTTATATTTTTAGGCGCTCTCGGCATCTTGATAATGTTGTCAAGGCAGCTCTTATTCAAAAAAATCGGCAATGCGGCAGGATTGGCGTTTAAAACCTTTGCGTCGCTGTGCTTTTGCTTCGCGGGGGTTTTTGCCGCTCTCGAACACGGTATAGATATGCGCGTCGCTCTGATACTCGCGGCGTTTTTAATGGCGCTTACGGGCGATATCTTATTGGCGTTACCGCCTTATTTAAAGGAAGATTACGTCAAATTTATATCGGGGATAGGCGGAGCGGCTTTTGTCTTTGGACATATACTCTACATCGTCGCCTTTGCGGTTTCCGCGGAATTTATGTTTTATCTTCTGCCCGCCGTTTTGCTGATTCCGACGGTTTTTGCCGTTCTTATAAAGACCGGGAAGCTAAAACCCGAAAAAAAAGCCGCATTGCCTATAATTTGTTACGGGCTTATACTCGGCGCTATGGCGACGACGACTTTAAACCTCGTTCTAAAAACGACCGTTTCGGGGTATACGGCGTTCGCGGCGGCGTTGCTTTTTGTCTTATCCGACACGGCGTTATTTTTCTTTAATTTTGGAAGCGATAAAATAAAAAGTCTTCACGGCAAGCTTTTTACATATTTTGTGATGGTACCGTATTTTGCGGCTCAGGCATTGTTTGCGGTGACGATTCTATACCTTTAATTACGGTTGCCATATAGCGGTTTTAATGATAAAACGCATAAGACTCGTTTAGCGTCAAAAGATGCGGTTTTCATCGGTTTTTAGTCAAAAGCCTCTGTCGCGTTGTCTTTGGGTAAGTAAAGAAATAAGGAAATATTTATGATAGACATTATAGAAAAAGTCGTTTTGGGTGAGCATCCTCAAAAGATACATATAAAAGGCGCGAACGTAAAAAATCCGGTGTTGCTATTTTTGCACGGCGGACCGGGGATACCGAATCGAAGCGGCGTTATAGATAAGCATGCCGACTTATGCGACGATTTTATCGTCGTCGCGTGGGACCAGAGAGGAACCGGAGGCTCTTATAAGGGAGTGGACAAGAGTACGTTGACGGTCGACAGGTTGGTGGAGGACGCGCGTGAGCTTGTCGAATTTTTGTGCAAAAGATTTGATAAAAAAAAGGTGTTTATTTGCGGAGGGAGTTTTGGCACCGAACTTGGCACTTTTCTCGCTTACCGTTATCCCGAGAGGA
>JAISQX010000031.1 GCA_031273965.1 Clostridiales bacterium | reverse complement strand
GGACAAAAAAACAAGCTCAGGAGGCTATCCAACAGGAAGCCGACAGATGCGAGATGTTCTTTATCAATCAGAGATGGCTCGGCGGCACGATGACCAATTTCAAAACTATCAGAAGCCGTATCGACAGACTCAACAAAATCAATCAGATGGAGCTTTTAGGCGAATTTGAGATGTTTCCCAAAAAAGAGGTTCTAAAGCTTAAAGCCGAAAGAGATCAGTTAGAAAAAAATCTCGGCGGGATAAAAAATATGAGAACTCTTCCGGGCGCGTTGTTTGTAGTCGATCTTAAAAAAGAGGATATAGCTATAAAAGAGGCAAAGCTTTTGGGAATACCCGTGGTGGGAGTCGTCGATACAAATTGCGATCCGGATCTTTGCGATTACGTAATACCCGGTAACGACGACGCTATAAGAGCCATAAAGCTTGTCGCTTCGGTTATAGCCGACGCGGTTATCGAAGCCAAGCAGGGCGAACAAGGGCTTGCGGAAAAGGCGGATATCGTTGCCAAAGACATTTCGTTTGAGGAAGTTGTGTTTGAGCAACCTTTGGAAGTCGTTGAAGTCGTCAAGGAAAAAGAAGCGATAGAGGAATAAAGATTAATTTTAAGAATATAAGTTTTAGGAGATTATTATATTATGTTTACAAATCAGGACGTTGTGACGTTAAGACAAAAAACCGGCGCCGGCATGATGGATTGTAAAAAAGCGCTTGAGGCATGCGACGGCAATATGGACAAAGCCGTTGATTATTTGAGAGAAAAAGGCATAGCTTCCGCGGCAAAAAAAGCGCTTAGGATAGCTTCTCAGGGCGTCGTAGACAGCTATATCCATATGGGCGGAAAAGTCGGCGTGCTTATAGAGATAAATTGCGAAACGGACTTTGTCGCAAAATCCGACGCGTTTAAAGAATTGGTTCACAATATTGCTATGCATATTGCGGCGGCAAGACCGACGTATCTTTCAAAGGAAGAAGTTCCGGCGGACGTCGTGGCAAAGGAAAAGGAAATATTCAGAGCGCAGGCATTGAACGAGCCAAAACCCAAGCCCGCCAATATCATTGAAAAGATGATAGAAGGTCGTATTTCAAAGTTTTATAAGGAAATTTGCCTTTTGGAGCAGGATTATGTGAGAGACCCGTCAAAAACTATTACGGCGCTTGTCAACGAAACCGTAGGCTCCATAGGCGAAAAGATAACCGTAAGGCGGTTTGTTCGCTTTGAGATGGGCGAAGGGCTTGAAAAGAAGCAAGATACGTTCGCGGACGAAATCCAAGACCAATTAAATAAAATGAAAAAAGAATAATCATGTTGTCAATTTAAAGGGGCTGTTTCAAACGAAGGCGTTTGAAAACGCCCCTTTTTATTGGGCAAGTCCGTAAAATATTAGAATGCGTCTTCAATATTGAGGGAACGCTCAAAAAAACGCGAGAGGTATTTTTTAACAATGGATATAAAAAGAATAATTTTAAAGATAAGCGGAGAGGCGCTGTCGGGCGGCGGTTTCGGCTTGAACGAGGAAATAGTAAATAACGTCGTGTCGCAAATAGCCGACGTCAAAAACATGGGAATAACAATCGGTATCGTCGTAGGAGGAGGCAATTTTTGGCGGGGCAGACAGGGCAGAGATATGGACAGAACTGTCGCCGATCATATGGGCATGCTTGCCACGGTTATGAACGCCATCGCTCTTAGGGACGCTTTGGAGAGAGGAAAAATCGACACAAGGGTTATGACGTCCATAGACATAACCAGAATAGCCGAGCCTTATATATACAAAAAGGCCGAGAGGCACTTTGAAAAGAAAAGAGTCGTCATATTCGGAGCGGGGACGGGGAATCCGTATTTTACGACGGACACCGCCGCCGCGCTTAAAGCTTGCGAGATGCACGCCGACGCTTTGCTTTTGGCAAAGAATATAGACGGCGTATACGACGGCGACCCAAAGGTCAATAAAGACGCAAAAAAGTTTGACAGAATTTCATATCTGGAAGTCATCAACAGAGGGCTTACGGTTATGGACAAAACGGCATTGACGATGTGTATGGAAAACAAAATTCCCATAATAACTTTCGCTTTGACGGAAAAGAATAGTATAATAAACGCTATAAAAAATCAATCGGGCGGCACAATTATTTCTTAGTTAAACCGCGTCCGCCGAGAAGGCTCAGACCTTTATAGAAAATTGGTATAACGTGATATATGCGGTTTTATTTTGCCGGACGAGCCGCTTGAAATAGTTTTATTAAAAGAAACAGGTTGAGATAAAAGGTATGTTTTTTGGCTTTCACTCCGTATACGAAGATAGTTTTTACGAAGGAATAGATAAAGCCGCGTCCGGCGGGTTCCGATTTGTTCAATTTGATTTGGGCGTTCCCTCATTCGGCTTATATAACCTTCCGGAAACCGAGGCGTTAAAAATTAAAAATTATGCCGAAGATAGAAATATCGGGATAACTCTTCACGGTCCGTGCGACAATATCAGTTTCTTTTGCGAACAGCCGGCGGTAAAAAAAGGAATAACCGAGCATTACGCCGCGGTGATACGCAGCGCCGAAAGACTCGGCGCGAGACATTTAACGCTGCATCTGGGTGCGTATCCGTCCTATAAGATGAGCGCGGACGGCGAGCGAAGAGAGGAATATAACGATACGGTTCAAAAACGGTTAAATTTTTTTGCAAATACGCTTTGTGAAAATATAGGCGAACTTGTCAAACGAACAAATTCCGTTATGCTTTGCGTTGAAAATACCGGATTCGACGGTTTTACAATGCTTTGCGTTGAACGGTTGCTTGACGAGTACGGTATTCTAAACCTTACTCTCGATATTGCCAAGCTCTACGACGGGCAAATGCGCGCGGACGAGAAACAGGCGGATTTTTTTTATAAACATTACGACAGGGTACGCGAGGTGCATATTCACGACGGCATAGCCGGCAAGGGTAAACATCAAACCGTCGGAAGCGGTTCGGTCGATTTTATTCGTTTCAGAGATTTTTGTCTCAAGCCCGACGTATATTGTACAGTCGAAGTGCGTCCATTTGAGGCGGCGTTGCGTTCCAAGGCGATAATTCAAAAATTGCTGGCATAGTTTTTTGAAAATGTTTGCGCAAATATGCATAATTAAAATTTTGGTAAGGATTTTAAGAGATTGCGGAAAGTTTTTTCAAAAATTTTTATATAAAATCATTTGAAAACTTTTGCTTTTAATATTCCGTTAGTCGGGTTTATGTTTTTAATACGCACCGTGCGTCGCGTTATCAACACCCCGAAGACGTTTTAACGTTAAGCCCCGTATTGAAGGGTATTTATTTATAATCCGATAAAAAATACCTTGACTTTACGCGTGCGATGATATATAATTATATCTAAGTTTAATTTTATAATGAGAAATTTTTTTTATATTTTAGACATTATAAATTTAAAGTTAAATAATATACGGAGGTAGTAACATGTACTCAAAAATCGCCTCCGCTCTTCCCTTAGGGATAACAATTCCTTTGTTTTTGGTAATAGGTCTTGCAATAGGTTTCGTCGTTTGCTATTTTATACTCAAGAGGTCGTCAAAGACTGAAATAGGTTTGGCGAAATCTGAGTCGGAAAAGCTCAAAGAGGAAGCCAGGATCGAAGCGAAAAATCTCAGAAAAGAGGCTTTGCTGGAGGCAAAAGAAGAACAGCATAGGCTGAGAGCGGAATTAGAATCGGAACAACAAAAGCAGAGAGCCGCGCTTGAAAAAGAAGTAAAAGAGAGAAGAAGCGAAATTCAAAAAACCGAAACGCGTATTCTTCAAAAAGAAGAGGTTCTCGACAAAAAAGAGCAACAACTGGACTCAAAACGAGATTCCGTAGAGAGGCTTAAGCAGGATATCCTAAAAAAAGAATCCGAGCTTGCGGCTATAGAGGCCGAATTGAGCCGTTCAAACGAAAAGATGTTGGCGGAGTTGGAAAAAGTAGCCGAATTGACGAAGCAAGAGGCGAAAGACCGCTTGATGGAGTCACTCGTCGACGAGGCGAAAAAAGACGCGGTCAACATTGTCAGAGAAATCGAAAATAACGCTAAAGAAGACGGGTTAAAAAAAGCCAAGGAAATAGTCGGTCTGGCGATACAAAAATGCGCGACGGATCACGCTTCCGAAATAACCGTGTCGGTTGTGCCTTTGCCCAGCGACGAGCTGAAAGGCAGAATAATCGGAAGAGTCGGCAGAAATATCCGCGCTTTGGAAAGCGCTACGGGCGTAGACCTCATCATAGACGATACGCCGGATGTCGTCACATTATCGGGCTTTGACCCCGTTAGACGTGAAATAGCGCGTATAACGCTTGAAAAATTAGTTGCCGACGGGAGAATCCACCCTGCGCGCATTGAGGAAATGGTCGAACGCGTAAAAAAAGACGTCGAAGCCGGCATCAAAGAAGCGGGCGAAACCGCAGCTTTTGATATGGGAATATTCGGGATACATCCCGAGCTTATAAAGCTTTTGGGAAGGCTAAGGTACCGCACGAGTTACGGACAGAACGTCTTGAAGCATTCCGTGGAAGTCGCGAGTCTTGCGGGAGCGATGGCGGCAGAGCTTGGCGCCGACGTAAAAATAGCAAAGCGCGCCGGACTTTTGCACGATATCGGAAAAGCCGTAGACAGCACGGTGGAGGGTACGCATATACAAATAGGCGTGGATCTTGCCAAAAAATTTAAGGAGTCAAAAGAGATCATACACTGCATAGCCGCGCACCACGGCGAAATACAAGCGGAATCGATAGAAGCGATACTTGTACAGGCGTCCGACGCAATCTCCGGAGCAAGACCCGGAGCGAGGCGCGAATCGGTTGAGAATTACGTCAAGAGGCTTGAAAAGCTTGAGACCATAGCAAACTCCTTTACCGGCGTCGAGCAGTCTTACGCCATACAGGCGGGGCGTGAAATAAGAGTAATAGTCAAACCTAATGAGGTTGACGATAGCGCGACAATATTCCTGGCAAAGGAGATAGCGCATAAGCTTGAGAGCGAATTGGACTATCCCGGTCAGATAAAGGTAAACGTCATACGCGAATTACGCAGCGTGGAATACGCGAAGTAAATCGATAACTAATGGCGAGTTCCTCCATAATTTAAAGAATCAAAACAAGGCTCACGATTTTTATTCGCGAGCCTTGTTTTTTTGTAATAGGAATCGTTTTTGAATTATCCGAACGCCGTCTGTCGGGGGAGCAATAAGCCTTGAGGAAACGTAGCTAAAGAAGCTAAGACGAGGGCTTTTTAAAATTTTTTCCTAAAAAGGTTTCGCGTTGAGCTAAAAAATAAAAATACGCCTTTTACGGCGTATTTTTTTACTCTTCAAACTTAATTTTCTTTTTTTTGCAGAACTGATAGAAGAGATCTCTTATCGCGGGTTGCGGCTCGGTTCTTCCGCCTTCCCAACGGTTGATGGTTGCAAAACTGACGTTTAACTCACGAGAAAGCTGTTGTTGAGAAATATTAAGTTGCCTGCGTACGGCTTTTACTTCATCTGAAAACTTCATACTTTAACACCTCATAGTAAATTTTATATAAAACAGTATAACACCTTTGTAGAAATTGTGCAAGTATTTTATAATATTTTATAAAAAAAATTGTGCAAATGCGTTATCATAAGTTATTTCAGCCGTTATTATGCAGGGCGGGTTTTTTATATTTCTAAAACAATATCGTTCACATTTTGATTTTTTCTCTTCCAAGCGCCGCAAGCAAGGTATATAAGACCTATGACGAGCGCGCCCAAGCTTGCGAGAGGGGCGGCGTATCCTAAGCCCGCCATGCCGTAATTCAGGGTAATTCCGAGTATTATGGCGGCGGGAACGCGGAAGAGCAGAGAACTTATAATCCCGCTCAAAAGCGAGAACCAAGTATGCCCCGCCGCCATAGCCAAACCGCTTATATTAAAGACGAACGAAACCACGAGGTAGTCCAAGCTCATGCGTTTGAGATAGATGACGCTTTGATTCAGACAAGCTTCGGCTTGTTCGGGAGTAAGACCCGTGGTGTCGGTACCTATAAACAATTCTACGATTTGACTTGCGAACGCGTTTGAAATGAAGTATATCAATAAGGATATTGCGAACGTTATCGATATCGCCGCAAACATCGTGTGTAAGGCGCGTTTCGG
>JAISQX010000176.1 GCA_031273965.1 Clostridiales bacterium | reverse complement strand
ATTTTTTTATCGCGCTGACCAATACCCTTTCGGATTTTAATCCGGCTCTCTTCAAAGTCCTCGCGTCATATAACTCGGCTTCAAAACCGTTATCCGCAAGAAGTTTTTCGACGTTTCGGTTTTTATAAAAATACTGCGCGTTTGATTCGTCGTATCTATGGTAGACTCCGTTTTTTTCTTCAAAAAATGTCAAACGCATATTAATTTTTCCGCTTTTTTTAGATAATTTCCCGTTTTGCCAAAAAAAGGTTAAATTTTCACCGTCTTCAAAATACATCTTTTCCGAAAGCTTGTTTTCCGCCTTGTAGTAAGAACTCATATCGAATATCAGACGTCCGCCGCCGTTTAAAGATTCGTTTGCGATATTCAAAAAACGGTTAAATTTTTTTTGGGAAGATATATAATTAACTCCGTCGGTAAAGCTTACGATAAAATCATATTTTTTATTCAATTCCGGTCTATTTATATCCTGCCTCAAAAAAATCGTTTTTTGTCCGCGCGCCGACGCGCGTTCAACGGCTATATTGAGCATTTCTTCCGATATGTCGGACGCCGTCATCTCAAATCCCGCTTCGGCGAGTTTGTCTGTCATTTTGCCGGTTCCGCAAGCGAACTCAAAGCCCTTTTTCATATTTTTATCGAAACATAACGTCAAAAAAGCAAAAATGCCGTCATAATCGTAATCCTTCATCAAAAAATCATAGTATCTATAAAGAGCCGAATAACCCGACATATCCCACCAAAACCCGTATTACTTAGAGTTTTTCTTTTTCTTTTTGGGATTCTTATACGCATTCCCGGTTTTTGCCGAAAGCTTATCTTTTTTTTGACCGTTTTGAGTCATGGATTGCGTCTTGGCTTTTTCGGCAAGATAAATAGCATAAATCTTGTTTATAAAGCTTTCAAAGCCATATTGACCGTAGCTCGTCCAAACAAACGTGCCTATGGCAAACAACAAAAACACCAAAACTAAAAGCAATATTATATAAGCCGTGACATTGCCCGTCAAAAGCACCAAAAGCGGAGCCGCGCTCAACGCCGCCATAACGAAGTTTAACGGATAAAGTCCCGCGGTAAAAAGAAAACTGTTTTTTAAAATGTCCCTTAATTTCAAATCGTCGTATATCGGCATCATTGTAAAGGCGTACATCATCGTCGTAAGCAACGTGAGCGTCACTATTGCCGCGGCAATCAACGCCACCCAACTAAGAGCGCCCGTCTCGCCCGTAAGAGTTCCTTGATAATGGGAAAGCGCTAAGTAGACGACGCCGTATAAAATCCCGACAAACACGGTATGGATAGCCGCATATTTCCACCAATGCTTCTTTATCCCTTCAAAAAACGCCTTAAACAACTTAATGCCTGTGTTACCCCACATGACAAGCTTTGTTATGTTAAAAATTCCCGCGAAAAACGGTCCGGGTATCAGCAACAATAAAAATGCAAATATAGATTCGCGTTTTATAGCAGATATAAGCTCAACGGTTTTACCGACGTTATCGACGGAAATAAGCGGATAGCCTATTCCCGTATTCATAGCGTATTCAAACGTACTCTGCACGTCGCCTATCCTCAAAAAAATCGTGAAACAAAAAATCATAAACGGAAAAAACGTAAGCGCAAGCAAGAGATTGACTCTTAGAAGCGTACCGTATTCCAAAAAGAAGATATCCCAGGTCTTTTTGATTCTCCCCGCTTTCTTCATCGACGGCGGTATAAATTCCGGAGAAATACGCTTTTCTTCCGCGGGAGTAAGATATACGTACCATTTTTTTGACATAAACAAAACCTCTTTTTTGAGAGCGCGTTCACGTTTTAAAGTCAAAACGGACGCGCTTTTTACAAGAACAATTACAGAATAATATTTTATAATAAATCCGGATAATAAGCAAACAAAAACACCGAGTTTACGATAGGTTTACGCATAAAAACATTTATATCATGTTTTTGAAAAACAAATATTCTTTGTACGGCGGCTTGTTTTGCGAATTTTTTTCACTTTGCGCGTAAACGTAAGATTTGACTTTGTTGACGGCGCATTAAAAAAACGCCGAGATAACCTTATCGAATCTCTAAAAAAGCGCCGCGCGCAAAAATACTTTAATCTATATAGCTTATCTTTTTAAAATCAGGCTCATGAGGCGCAACCGGACATTTTGCATATCCCAAAAGTACGCTCATGCCGCATTCATATCCCTCGTGAAATCCTAAAAGTTTTTTATAATATCCACCCTTTTCACCTGCAAATACAAACCCGATAAGTCCGCAATGAAGACTTGAAAGCCCCAAAGACGTTGCCGCCAAGACAATGTTTTGAGCGGCTATTCCGAGGTCGATAAGCTCGGCTCCAGGAGGGTCTGCTCTCTTTACCGCCAAAACAATCATGACGGGCGCATTATAAAAAAGTCTGCCGCCTCTTGATTTTATACGCTCAAATAACGATTTATCGGGCATTTCTTTTAATACGCCCATACCTTCTCGATCCATTTCATCGATAAGAGCTTTATTTTTTATAACAATAACGCGCCAAAGCTGACGGTTCATACCGCTCGGCGCTTTTACGGCGGCTTCCGCAATTTGTTTTATATCTTCGTCCTCTGGACGTCGTCTGTCGGCAAAATCTCTGCAAGAAAATCTCTCCGTTATTACTCTTAAGGTTTCGTTCATATTAAAACCCCCTCTTAATATAATCAATTATAAACTATCGTATTGATATTGTCAAGCGGTTTATTAAAAGGGCAACCAAACCGGATGTCTAAAAATAAAAAACTCTTTGTATAACAACAAAAGAATAAAGTAGAATTTTATGCGCCGTCGCGATTTGCAGCCGTTTTTTGTATTTACCCAAAACCTTCCAAAAATACTGCCGGACAATAGCTAAAGCTCATATATTTAATTAGCATGCAAGTTTTTCTCTAAATTTTCTAAACTCTCTTTTGAATAGAAAATGAAGATAACGCGTTCTTCTTGGCTTAATTCATGAAGATTATTTGTACGAATTATATCGTTAGAAAAATTTAATACAATGTATTTCCCCGACTGATATCCTCCCGTCAATTTCATTATCTCGACTTTTTTGATATCATTTAAATTTTTAATTTTTTTTGTTTTACCGAATATTGTTTTAACTTTAATATAAACATCATCAAAAGCAATTAAGTATTGCGTGAAACCAAAACTTAAAAAAACCGACGCGCATGTAATTAGCAAAACAGCGCCAAAGTACAAAAAATCACGATTAAACATGCTCAATGATAGAAATATAATTGAAGCAATAAAGATAAGAGTGAAAAATAGAATGCAAATTATCGTCGTTATTTTATCATAAATAAAAATCATTTTTCTCTTTTTTCATTTCAAATCACCTTCTTGTCGGCGACTTTTTGCTATGATTTTTATTCCTTTGCGCCCTTCAAATATTTTACATTTCTTTGCTTGTTTCGCTTAAGAGTACATATCGACTCCGCCTACGGAAATATATAATTCCATAATTAGAAACGACTGTAAAATGTAAAAATCCGCTTTCCTTTAAGCGGACTCTCACAAAGGTTCGTTTTTTGAACGATTGGAACAAATAAGTCAAGAACACGCGTTCTTGGGCTGCGATTATAGCATAATTTGTGTCGGTTATAATAATTTATAGGAAATGATTTTTGACTTGTCAAAAACCGGAAGCAATCATGCTTCTTCGCGCGAACAAGTACGCGCTATTTCATATAAATTTGAATCGTCGTCGCCTCGGTCATGGACAAGCGGAGCTTGTCCGCGCCTCTCGGCTTCCTATAATATGATTATGCTTTTAATTCGCTCATATTAATCCGATACATAGTATTTTGTCTACACCGCAGTAACGATGACGTGGAAGGTAGTTTTTCGTCCTGTGGCGATGTGCGTTACGGTTATTTCCGCAATCGTTCCCGCTTCGGCGGATAACGTTCCCGATAATGTATAGTCGGCGGCTGTAATTGTGCCGTAACTGCTTCCGTCGCTTTTTGTGCCGACAACGGTCAATCTGGCTTTTATGGCGTCCGCATATTCGCTTATATCATGTCCCGCATACAGTGTTAAACGCTCTACGCCGGCGCCTTGGTTAAAAGCCGCTACCGAAATTATTGGGTCGGTCATTCCTTTCAACCTGCCTGTCATTCCTGTAAAAGTATTATTATTTTCTACCGTGCAGTTTATGAATTGGAAGTCCTCATTTAATATAGTGTCTTTTACATTTATATAACTGTTTCTAATTATTGAATCCTTTATTTCACCGCCGAAAAAACTTACGATAACGCCGTCAAAAACGCAATTATCAAAAATTCCGGAAATGCCCGTATTATTTTGAATATGAGCCTTATACTCCTTGGTTTTATACAAATCCGCATCGTATTTGGATGTAAAAGTGCAATTCGTAAACTTCACACCGTTTGTATTTCCATTATTACCCGTCATATCCTCAACGCCGGTATAGGTAAAACCGGTTGCAGGATTAATTTTTTTGCCCGTTATATAAATATCGTTTCGTGTCATAACGGTAGTATCTATAAATGTGTTGTCGTCTATTTTAACGTCGCCTGCCACCCAACCATGATGCCCGCCCCAACTTTGAGCGGCGTTGGGGTCAACACGCCAAATATTAAGGTAATTATATCCGTCAAACACATTACGGCTGATTTCCACTTCGCTGTAATATTGCATATATATAAAATTATTTGCCCCGTTTTTTATGAAATTATTAGCAATAATTTTAAGATTTGTAGCTCGTGGCCATAAATAAAGCGGTCCGGAAAAATTGTTTCTTATCAAAGTTATATTGTCGCCCGCCGCCATCGTAATGTCGCCGCTGCAATTTATAAAGTCGTTGCTTTCAAACACGATGTTGTTCATATATTCCCAACCGTCTTCAAAATCAACCGCAAATGTAGACATATTACGGAAAGTATTGTTGCGAACAATAAAATTATCTCCTGCACAAATAGCAAGGGAATAAAAGCCCGCCTCTTCTATTATGCAGTTCTCTATTATGCTGTTTGTGGCGCCCTGCACTTTATGCGAGATATTCATTACCGCTCCGCCGTAATCCCAATGTCCGGTTGTTGGTAATTCCGCCTGATACACAACAAAATGCGCGTATTTCACATGCGGTGAATTTGAGGGCAGCCCGTCCCCCGGCACAGGGAATTTAACTTTTTTGAAAATTTGTTGCGGCGCGTTCTGCACGGGTGTCTTCAAAACAAACTCCCGCAGATTCTCGTCATATTCATACACATCCGGCGGAGATGCTTTTGTAAGAAAATTGCCGTCTTCATCGTAATAATAAACATCAAAATATTTCGTGGTAAGATTCGGATTGCCTTGGTATCCATAATACGACAACATTAAATATTTATCTTCATAAAGATTAAAATCTTCTACATTGACCAATTCCTTTGTCCGTATACGTCCCGTTTGAGCGTCTTCCCCGACAACATGTCCGCTTCCCGTCGGCGCGGCGGGATTGCCGTTTTTCGTTCCGTCTGCGTTTATATCGCCGTATTCCAAATTTGATACCTGCAACGCCGGTGAACTGCTGGCGACCCTGTAATCGCCACCAATCCCCGTGATAATACTCCAACCTGCCGTTTGACGGACGGTCATATTATCCATTCGCATACCCACAACGCCGCGGTCAATTAAAATGCCGATGTTTCCTTCCCTTGTGTCCGCTTCGTTTATTTTTGGGTGGGTCAAAGCGTCGCCCAAGATTGTGCCGTTTGTAATACGAATATTACGGCAGTCAATTACCTGTAATATTACACTTCGCGTTTCTTTGTTTGGGTTTATTTTCAATGTTGCGCCATTAAAGTCAAAGGTCATATTTTGCATATGCTGAATATAAACGGGGTTATATTCGCTGACCAAAATTTCCATTTGCTTTGGAAAAAACACATAGGTCATTCCGTTTATATAGGCGTCCCAAAGGGCGGCGTTCAATCCTGCGGAATTATGTTCCGGATTTCCGTCTATCCCCCATTTTTTTGCGTCAATCCATGTGCATTTGTCTATTGTATCAATCCGCTGAAAAATGACCGGCCGTTCGGGGTCGTTGTATCCCCCCATCCATGGTTTGTTAGCGTCGCCCACGTTGCCGATAATGTATCCCGTTTGCACGGTTGCCGCCCAATTTTCATCAGTTTTTTGAAATTTCATACGCGCCTTGATTAAATATGCGCCAACCTTTGTCGGTTTCCATTTAAACTCATTTGCGCGTTGCGCGTCGGTCAATTCGCGAACCACTTCCCATGTTTTCCCTTGGTCGGCGGAAACGGACCATTCAAACGCCTGTTGCCACGCGTTACTGTCTCCCGTTCCTGCCACAAAGGTAATTTCCGTCGGTTGACCCAATGCGTTAACCAATGGTTGAGGACTGGGCGTGCGGGCGATTACGGTGCGGATAGTAGGGGCGACAGTTTGCTCTATAGGCGGAACAATATCCTTTCCCCCCGGTTTTGGCACAAGATAAATAAGCGCTGACAACAAAATTGCGGCAATAATTATCACCAACGCAGGCACATAATAGCGCCGCCATAATTTGGAATTTAATTTCTTATCAGCCATGCTCATCAGTTCCTTATAATTAATTTGAGATTTTTGCAAGCGAACTTTTGGGATAAATTTTGGCATTTTTGTGCCTTAGGGCGTAGCAGAGCTACGTTAAAAGGCGCAAAAGATAGAATTTAACCAAAATGATGCCGCAAAAAATCAAAAACAACAAGGTTGCGGTTAATTATTCCGCAGCCTCTTTAATATATTGAATATACTGACTTTTTCTAAATTGTTTGTTATCTTCTATCTTCTATCTTCTTCTCTCCCTTAACCAATTATCTGTGTGTTGTTGTGGTGCCGGTGGTCGGACTCGAACCGACACGTACTCGCGTACACTGGATTTTGAGTCCAGCGCGTCTGCCATTCCACCACACCGGCACGGATATAACAAATATGTACGGCTAAACGCTTGATTGGTGCGCCTTCAGGGGTTCGAACCCGGGACCTACTGATTAAGAGTCAGTTGCTCTACCAGCTGAGCTAAAGGCGCACAAAAAATTCTTTGACAGGTTTTGAATTGCTAATCGTCTAAACTTACAAAGCTTATTTATTATAGCGCATTTTGACTTTTTTGGCAACAGTTTTTCATGTATTTTTACACGGTTTATCACGGTTTGACCAATAATGCCTTAAAATCCACCGTCTTCTTATGACGACATGTAAGAGCCGCGTCTCGTTCGTTTTCAAAATGCCGTGTAAAACGCGCATAAAGATATCCTCGCCGCAATATAATAATACATAAGCGCTTTTGGGGATTTAAGGAGAAAAAAAATGGACTTGACGTTTTGCGAACTGAGAGAAAAAGAAATCATAAATATAGCCGATGGCAAAAAGTTGGGAAGAATTACCGACATAGTCATGACGGGAAAAGGCAAAGTAATGGGAATTGTCGCGCCCGGCGAGCGAAAACTCTTTAAGGGCGGCGCGGATAATAACATATTCGTCCCTTGGTGCAATATCTGCAAAATAGGAAACGATGTAATATTAGTGGAGCTTGGCGGAAACCTGCCGGCAGAATTTAACGGCGTATAAGCAAGCGCGAGTATTCTGATTTTAGCCTAAATCGATAATACATAAATACTTTTATATTAAAAAAATGAGACGGATCTTTAGTATTCCGCCTCATTTTTTGATTTCTAACGCGCTAATTATATCTTTTTAATGTGCCATATGCGTTGCGCATATTCCTCCACGCTCCTGTCCGCGGCAAAGAATCCGGCATTAGCTATATTTAACAAAGACATACGGTTAAAAGCAATTTTATCATTGAACGCCTTGTCAAGTCTATCCTGCGCCTGAGTATACGATTCAAAATCCGCCATAACAAAGTATGGATCCGCCTTACCGTAAACGCCTATGGTCAAGCTGTCCGCTATATCGCGGAAGCCGACGCCGGCAATTCCTCCGTTAAGCATGTCTATGACGCGCTTCAAATTCGGATTATGATTGTAATAGTAAGTGGGATTATATCCCGCTTGAGACAAATCCGCAATCTCATTGGCATGCAAACCGAATATAAATATATTGTCCTGTCCGACGTTCTCGTATATCTCGATATTCGCGCCGTCCATAGTTCCGATAGTCACGGCACCGTTGACCATAAATTTCATGTTGCCTGTTCCCGACGCCTCTTTTCCGGCGACGGAAATTTGTTCGCTTACGTTGGCGGCCGGTATAATCATCTCCGCTAAGGTTACGCGATAATTCTCTAAAAATACGACTTTAAGCTTATCGTTTATGCTGTTGTCGTTATTAATCAGTACGCTTAATTGATATATAAACCTTATAATCTGCTTAGCCATAGTATAACTTGACGCCGCCTTTGCCCCGAATACAAATACGCGCGGATTTATGTCGAGCTTCGGATTTTCCTTTAGCTTCAAATATAAATCAAGTATGTTTAAAGCGTTCAAAAGCTGCCTTTTGTATTCGTGCAACCTTTTGACCTGCACGTCAAAAATAGCGTTCGGGTTTACGGTAAGACCGTTTGCCGATTTTATATAAGACGCTAATTTACTTTTGTTCGAATGTTTTATCTTATCAAGCTCATTCAGCACCGATTTATCGTTCTTATATTTCTCAAATTTTTTGAGATTTGACGCGTCGGTTATAAAATCGTCGCCGATTAGTTCAATCAAAAGCTTGGTAAGCCCCGGATTCGCCAAAAGCAACCATCTTCTATGCGTTATGCCGTTAGTGACGTTTGTAAAAGCTTGCGGTCGCATAAGAAAATAATCTCTAAAAACGCTCTCTTTCAAAATATTAGAGTGCAACGCCGAAACACCGTTGACCGTATGCGACGCGGCTACGCAGAGATTAGCCATATATATGACATTATCCTGAATAATAGCGTTTTTTGACACGGCTTGATAATCATTCTTAAAAAATTCCGAAAGTTCACCCCTAAAACGCCGGTCTATCTCCTCGGTTATCTGGCAAATTCGCGGTAAAAGCGTACTAAAAAGTTCCTTGGGCCATCTCTCTAAGGCTTCCGCCATAACCGTATGATTGGTGTACGTAATTGTCTTTTTGACGATATCCCATGCGTCTTCCCACGAATAAGAATATTCGTCAAGCAAAATCCTCATAAGCTCCGGAACGCAAAGCGCCGGATGCGTATCATTTATATGAATGGCGACCTTTTCATGCAGGTTTGACAAATAATTATATTTTAAATGCTTCTTTATAATGCTTTGGATAGACGCCGAAACAAAAAAATACTGCTGCTTCAAGCGCAAAGACTTGCCCTCATAATGATTGTCTGCGGGATAAAGTATCTTTGAGATACTCTCGGCATACGATTTACTCTCAAGCGCCTTGACATATTTACCCTGTGAAAACAGTTTAAGATCAATGTCAACGGGCGCTTTTGCGCTCCATAGCCTCAATGTATTCACCGCGCTGCTACAGTATCCCGATACGTTCATGTCGTACGGTACGGCTAAAACCGAGGTGTAATCTTTATGCCGTATAATTAATTTGCCTTCTCCGCTCCATTCTTGATCTATCCTTCCGCCGAATTTTATCTCAAAAGTATCCTCGACACGCGGCGAAAGCCATACGCCTCCCTCGTTGAGCCATTCGTCGGGCAGTTCCAACTGCCATCCGTCAACGATTTTTTGTTTAAATATTCCGTAATCGTATCTTATCGAAAAACCCGTCGCCGCGTACCCGTTGGATGTAAGCGCATCCATATAAGCCGCCGCCAATCTCCCAAGTCCGCCGTTCCCTAATCCCGCGTCCTGCTCTATATCGCAAAGTTTGTCTATGTCAAAGCCCAAATCCTTTAGAACTCCCGTAACGCTTTCGGTTATCCCCAAGTTCATAAGATGATTTTTTAGCGATTTGCCGAGTAGAAATTCCACCGACATATAGTAAACCTGCTTAGAGCCTTGCGCTCTCATTTTTTCTTTGAACGTGACCCTCTTTGTCGTCAGGATATCTTTTATTACCGTGCACAGCACCTTATACATTTGCTCGTCTTCGGCTTCGGACGGCACTATCCCAAACATTTTTTTCATCTGCTTTGCCAGGCTTTCGGAAAAACGTGTCGAATCGAAAGAATTTATCAGATCATAATAAGGATAAGGTTCTTTGTCGGGTTGTTTTTCCGCGTTGACGGCGGCCTTTGCGCCGATTATTTTTTCTTCGGTTTTTCCCGTTTTCTTTTTAATTTCATTTTCATTCAATTTATATGGAAAAGTTTCTTTTTGTAGCTTGCTCATGTATTATCTCCAAGATGTTAATTTTTATTTGTATGCCCGTGTTAAATCTACGTATGCTGCGCCCGTTATTCATAATATTACAATAAAATTATCGGAAGTATGTTCGCTTAACGCGCCCATAAGCTTGCATAGCAAGCCCGATTTCTCAAAGAAAAACACTTCCGATTCGCGTAATATAAAATATCTATTGATTGTTTGGCGCTCGTTATCGGAGCGGTTGATTGCAAAACTTTTTTTCTATTTTAAGATATTCCTGTACAGCTCCTCGTATTTTCTTGCGGACTCTGCCCACGAAAAGTCGCTGCTCATAGCGTTTTTTATAACTTTTTTAAATTCGTCCTTTTTATAATATACGTCAAACGCGCGGTTTATGGCGTCTAACATGTCGTATGCGTTATAGCTCTTAAATGTAAATCCGTTCCCGGTTTCATTCATAAAGTTATATGCCTCCACCGTGTCCTTAAGTCCTCCGGCTTCTCTGACTATAGGTACGGTGCCGTAGCGCATGGCTATCATTTGGCTCAGACCGCACGGCTCAAACTTAGACGGCATAAGCAAAAAATCCGCCCCTCCGTAAATTTTCGAGGCGACATCCAAAGAAAAACCGATTATCACCTTGAGTTTATTCGGATAGTTATTCTCGAGGTCTTTAAGCATTGTCTCATATTTCCAATCTCCTTTTCCCAGAACAACCAACGAAACGTTTTTGCTCAGAATATCGTCGGCGACTTTTGCGACGAGATCCATGCCCTTTTGCGCCGTCAAGCGCGTAACCATACCTATTAACGGACGAGACTCCTCATAAGGCAGGCATATCATTTCCAAAAGACTTTTTTTGTTTTCCGATTTGCCGTCTATAGTCAAAAAGTCAAAGTTTTTTTTCAGAGATTTGTCCGTCGTGGGATTATAAACGTCTGTGTCGATACCGTTGATGATACCCGAAAGCTTGTATTGCCTTTGTTTGAGTATTCCCTCCAACGCATAGGAATAAAACGGATCCAAAATCTCTTTCGCATACGTTTCGCTAACTGTGGTTACGGCGTTTGCCGTTTCTATAGCTCCCTTCATAAAGTTTACGCATCTGTCATATTCGACGAGTTTTAGCGCGCCTTTGTCTATTCCTATTATATCGTCTCCGATGTTAAGCCCGTATTTGCCCTGAAATTCTATATTGTGTATGGTAAATACCGTGCGTATATTTTTGTATTCTTCAAACCTATAAAACACATCGAGGAACACGGGCGTAAGCGCGGTTTGCCAGTCGTTGGCATGCAGAATATCTGGATAAAAACCGGTTACCCTCATAGATTCCAATATCGCTTTTGAAAAGAAAGCAAATCTTTCCGCATCGTCAAAATGTCCGTATATACCGCTACGCTTGAAATAATATTCGTTGTCTATAAAATAATACGTAACGCCGTCGCATTGGGTTTCGAATACTCCGCAATACTGCCTTCTCCAGCTGAGAGGGACATACACGGACCCGACATATTTTAATTTTTGTTTCAGACTCCAATCAATATCCGCATAAAGCGGCAATATGACTCTTATGTCGTTTCCGTTCTTTTTTAAGGCTTTAGGAAGCGACGCGGCAACGTCGCCAAGTCCTCCCGAACGTATAAACGGACCGGCTTCCGAAGCCGCAAAAAGTATTTTTAGCCCGCCGGCTTTTGAATTATCGTCAATAAATGTCCGCGCGCTTTCGATTATAGTCGGTTTCTCATCCGAAAAAACTTCGGCAATAACCGCTTTGTTTTCATCTTTTATGCTATCGATATCGTTATATTTAATATCGTTGTTAATCTCCGCAACGGCGGTTTTCGGCGCATCTCCGAACTTAAGCGGTCTGCCTCTTTTAGGCGGAACGATTTTGGGCGGTCTTCCCCTCTTTTTTCCATAAATCTTATACGTCGTATTTTTTTGCTTGGCGTCCGTCGCGGCGACCGTATCTGCGGAAACCGTCGCCTCTACCGCCGAAAATGCCGACTCCACGGAAATATCCGCAATATTTTCGTTTACCGCTCCGATTGCATTATCCGCGCCGTGTAGCGCCGTATCCGACTCAGCTTGCGTTTCAATCGCTTCCGGCTTGTCGCCAAACTTAAGCGGTCTGCCTCTTTTGGGCGGAACAATCTTTGCCGGTTTACTCACCTTTTTATTATCCGCGTTCTTTTGGGAAAGGTTTTTTTTGTTGACAGAAGCATCTTTAGTCGCCGTTTCTTTACCAATATAAGTCGCTCCGGTTACACCAGCGGCGACAGGGCTTTCCGCGCGTATTTCCTCAATTCCGCTTATTACAACCGAGTCTTCCGCTTGCTGTTTGCCGGCGGCGTCATCTTCAATAAAATCGTCGAATAT
>JAISQX010000201.1 GCA_031273965.1 Clostridiales bacterium | reverse complement strand
ACCGGAAGAAATGACGGGACGCTCGTTGATAGCGCGGGATTAGCTTCACGGCGCGCGCATAACTGACGGAGGGAGGTTTTACTTCTTTGTTCAACATAGTTTTGTTTCAGCCGGAAATACCGCAAAACACGGGAAATATAGTACGCACCTCGGTTGCCGCGGGGTGCGTAGTTCATCTAATAAGACCTTTGGGGTTTGAGATTACGGATAAGCATCTCAAGCGCGCCGGATTGGATTATTGGAAGGACGCAAAAGTCATAGTGTACGAGGATTTTGAGGAATTTCATAAAAAGAATCCGGGGCGATATTTTTATGCGTCCACAAAAGCCGCGGCGCGCTATGACCAAATCCTTTATGAAAGCGGAGATTACATAATATTCGGTCCCGAGTCTAAGGGGCTTGATGAAAAATTGCTTAATGAAAATTATAAAAGCGCCGTTCGTATACCTATGAGCGAAAACAACCGATCGCTGAACTTGAGCAACAGCGTGGCGATAATCATATACGAAGCGCTTAGACAGCATGATTTTACGGGCTTGTGCGAAAAGGGCAGGCTTACAAAATTTTAATTAATGCGGTCAAAAAGACACGACGGAGAAATATATTATGACTTCATCATTAGTCGAGTTTGATAGGAGATTTTTGAGCGAATACCGCTTGATAGGCGGCACGGACGAAGCGGGAAGAGGTCCGTTGGCGGGACCGGTCGCTTGCGCGGCGGTAATTATGCCGCTTGACACTGCTGATATCGTTGACGGGGTTGACGACAGTAAGAAGGTTTCGGAAAAAAAACGGGAAACATTATATGAGAGTATTATAGATAAAGCGCTTTCATATAGTATTCGATTCGTTGAACATGATGAAATAGACCTAATAAACATATTAAACGCGACAAAAAAAGGTATGCTTGACTGCCACGACGCTTTGTATCTAAGGCCGGACGTACTTCTTATAGACGCGGTGAAGCTGGATATAAAAAACTGCGTGAGCATAATAAAAGGCGACGCAAAAAGCTATAATATAGCCTGCGCCTCTATTCTCGCAAAGGTAGCGCGCGACAGATTGATGAGGAAATACGATGAAATTTATCCGGGTTATGGCTTTTGCCGCCACAAAGGATACGGGACGGCGGAGCATTATGCCGCGATACGAGAGATAGGGCTTTGTCCCATACACAGAAAGAGTTTTGCTATAAGGTAAACGAGAGTTTAATTGCTAATGAATGTTTTTTTATAACCGCCGGGTAAGAGTTTTTTTACGGCGGTTTTTATTTATAGGAAGTAATATTTTTTGAAAGCGCCGAATATATTTTTTTAGACAATCATTTAAAGGAGTGTGTATGGACAAGTTCGATTTATATAAGGATATCGCGGCGCGGACGGACGGAGATATTTATATCGGAGTGGTGGGACCGGTAAGAACGGGCAAATCAACGTTTATAAGAAAATTTATGGAAGCGTTTGTGCTTGAAAATATTCTTGACGTCAATAAAAAACGAAGAGCCGTAGACGAAATGCCGCAATCCGCCGACGGAAAAACCATTATGACGACGCAACCGAGGTTTGTACCCGCGGAATCGGTTGAGATATTCCCGAACGAAGGAGTAAAACTCAATGTACGCTTGATAGATTGCGTGGGATATCTTGTCGACGGCGCGATAGGGCATACGGAGAACGGAAAAGAACGCTTTGTCATTACGCCGTGGAGCGACAGCGAGATGCCGTTTGAAAAAGCCGCGGAAACGGGCACCAAAAAGGTCATCAACGAACATTCCACGATAGGGATAGTCGTAACGACGGACGGGAGCATAACCGAATTGGACAGAAGCAAGTATCTTGCGGCGGAGGAGCGGGTGGTCAATGATTTGAAAGCTATAGGCAAGCCTTTTGTCATGCTATTAAATTCAAAAAATCCCGAAAACCCGGATACCGTAAGTCTTAAATCGGTATTGGAACAACGCTATGACGTGCCCGTGGTTTTAAAAAACATAGAGGCTATGCAAAAAGAGGATGTAAACGAAATATTGGATTGCGTTTTACGCGAGTTTCCCGTCAAGGTCATGGATATAAACATTCCCAAATGGATGCAATCTTTAAATCGCGATAATCCGATAATAAGGGATTTATTAGCTCGCTTAAAGACCGCCGCCGAAGGAATAGTCAAAATGAAGGACTACAATGAGCGAGTTTTAACGTCATTCGACGAGTCAGAGTATGTCGAAGGGGCGGAAAATACGATTATCGATATGGGAAAAGGGCGCATAGGCTTTTCGATTATTCCAAAAAACGGGCTTTTTTACAGTATTCTAAGCGGAATAGCCGGAGAGGACGTCTCCGATGAATACGTGATGATAAAGCTGATAAAGAGGCTAAAAAATGCCTATAAGGAATATAATAAGCTTGCAAACGCGCTTTCGGACGCGGAGAATTTTGGGTACGGCGTCGTGACTCCCACTATGGACGAGTTGAGTCTGGAGGAACCCGTGATTGTCAAACAAGGAGGAAGGTTTGGGGTCAAGCTAAAGGCTTCCGCGCCGTCTCTCCATATAATGAAAGTCGACGTCGAAGCCGAGGTAAGTCCGATTATCGGAACCGAACAGCAGAGCGAGGATATGATAAAATATCTTTTGAGCGAATTTGAAAACAATAAACAAGGCATTTGGGAAACGAATATGTTCGGAAAATCATTGAACATGATGGTAAAGGAAGGATTGAACAATAAACTTCTGGCAATACCGGAGGAAGCCCGAAACAAAATCCGTAAAACTCTCACAAGAATCGTTAACGAAGGAAAAGGCGGAGTTGTCTGTATACTCCTATAGGTCAAAGCGGGTAAAAATGCTAAAAGAGCCGTTTACGGCTTACGCGAGCATGCCTTAATTAAATTGTCGTAAGCATATTTATTTGGTCTTTGTTAAGCCGCCCATTATTTTTCGCGCGTATGCGACGGTGGGCGGTTTTTTATGCAAAAAAACGCTTTTGTCGATAAGTTTTTTCGAATTTTTATAAAATCTTTGAAAAAACTATTGACAACGGTAGATAATATCGCTATAATGATATTAAAGATTATCGATAAACGATAATTTGGAATAAATTTTTATGAGAGGGGCACAGAATAAAGGTGAAAGGCGCGTTAAAGATTCTTATTAAAAAAGCCTGCGGTTTCAAATATAAAGGAATTATCGCTTGTGTAATTTTGTCGGTCATATTTTTGCTCGCAGGAATATTTTATAGATACGAGGCGAATTTTGAGACGGTCGAATTTTTTTATTTACCGTTTTCTGCGGTCGGCAATTTTATACGAAGCATATCCGACACGAAGCTTGGAGAATTATTCGGATACGCGGTCTATATAGTCGTTTGCTTATCTCCCTTTATTTTTTTTATCGTCAAAACCGCAATCAAAAAAAGGCTTGTCAAGAGGGATATTTTGAGTTTTGCGTTATGGGCTGGGCTATCCGTATTTCTTTTTTTTGCCGTTTATTATTTTATTAATCCGCACAGGATAGGCATTTTTATAGATTTTTTTTATTCTGAGGAAGAGATAATCGATCTTGCCAGACCCGCGCTTGTTTCAATGATAAAATTTGGGTATGCCGTCACGTTTTACATGATTCTAACGGCGGCGTTGATTTTTGAGTTATCCGCGCCGTGCTATAAAAACAAGGATAAGGCGTATGTATATTCCAAGTTTTTAATTTTATTCTTTGCGACGGCGATTTTGTTTAACGCGCTTTTTATCGAAACGATAGGGTTGAGATACGGCATCTCGCAAATAAAGGCAAGCTCCCTTTATGAGAGATGGGCTTCGTTTAATATTACGGTTACAATTTTGATATATATCGTCAATTTAGCGCCTTCGGCATTTTTAATAGGGTTGCTTTTTAAAGCGTACGATATAACGGCGCGCTTACAAAAAAATATGTTGAACCCGGATAACGTCGTCGAGTTTAAGATACTCGGAAGGCGCGCCGCTGCGGCGGTGGCGACCGTAATGCTTGCCGCGATATTTGAAAACCTGATATATCTTATGTATTCCGACAGATTATTATATACGAATTTTACTTTTGCAATACCCGCGGCAATGCTTTTTATCGCTTGCGCAATAGCGGTTATTTCAAAGCTTTTGATAAAAGCGGTAGAATTGAACGAGGAAAATAAATTGGTTATTTAATATAATCTATCGTTGCGGTGAGAGAATGGCTATATACGTTAAGTTGGATGAAGTTTTAAAAAAAAGCGGCGTAAGCTCCAAAATGCTTTGTGAAAAGATAGGCATTACGGAGGCAAATTTGTCGATTTTACGGAGCGGTAAGGCAAAAGCCGTAAGGTTTTCGACGTTAAATAAGATATGCTTTTACCTCAAGTGCGAGCCGAACGACATTTTAGGCTTTGACGGAGAAATTGATTTTGAGGAATGAAACAAGAAAAATATTTCAAAAAAATAAACGTGGAAATATAACGGATAAAGATAGCAAGGAGATTTTTTAATATGAAAAAGATTAAATATCTTATAACTGCGGCGCTTATTATGTCATTGCTTGGCTTGACGGCTTGCAAGCTTGTCGACAAACCGACGGACGATACCGAACCGGATATAGTAGTTGAACCTTTGGAATATAAAGACGACTATTTGATAGGTTTTTTTGCGTACATTGAAACCGACGACGGCGTAATGCCTTCCGGGGCGGATTTACCCAAAAGCTATTCCGGAAAGACGGTTCTTTACGACGGAGAGTCGGTTATACGCTCGGACGGAACAAAAGGGGAGCCGAACAACGACGCGGAATTTTACGGGATGTTGAGTGACAGAAACCTTATGGGAGGATTTTGGTATCCGCGGCAAGAGGAAGATTACGTTAGTGTTGGGGGCGTTAATCATCTTAATATCAGTAGTCTCAATTTTAATTTTTATAAATCGGATAGCGAATATATCAACGGCGAAATAAGTATGGCTGCCGAGTTTTATTATACGGAAGAGTTTTACGGTTCGATTCTTTATATTGTAAGTATATTTATGAACCCTAAAACCGGAGAGATTTACGTCGATGGTCAAAACGGCAAGTCTTTGGACGCTTACGGGACGAGTACGTTGACTATGGGGGTGGAATTAAAGGCTTCCCGAACAAATTTTGACGGGACTAAAGAGGAAATATCGTTTAAATCAAGCTTTACCGTCTTTTCTGAAAAGACGGATCGCCTTTTGCGCGCAAAGATAAGCGAATACGACGACGAAGGCGGGCTTTTAAAAACCACGGATATTGGAGAGGATATCAAAAACAACGAGGAAATGCGCGTATCAAGCGATTGCGCTTATATAATAATAGAAGAAACGTATCTAAAAGACGACGACGCTACGGAATATAAAACCAGAACGCTGGTCAACAAGAGCGAATATGATAATTATCATACATTCCGGTTTCCGCTTAATAACGGATTTATATCGCAAAAGTCGCTGAAATTCATTTTTGACAAAGCTGACCCTGAGGTATGAGAGATTTTGCAAAAAGAAAACATCTCCTATTTGCGCTAAATTAAAGCCGGCGCGACAAACAAAGTTTTGAAGTTGGTATACGTCGCCATGCCCTTTGTCGCGCCGCGGATTCTTTTTACATAGCGGCGTTCGGCATAATCCACCGGAACGTTTTGCGACGCGCGGGCTTTTGAAAAACCGGCGGCGATTGCGGCGGCGGCAAGAAGCACCGAATCGGGAACCGACCTGCCTTCGGCGGATATAATCACGTGCGCGCCGTGATAACCCTTTGTGTGAAGCCAGACGTCGCTGTTTTTTGCAAGGGTAAACGTTACATAATCATTTTGAATATTATTCCGTCCCGCGTATATTTTAAAGCCGTCGACAACGCATTCATACGGCTTTGCGGCGGGAGCGGTCTTCTTTACGTTTTTAGTTTTTTTTGTCGGTTTCACAGCTTTTTCCCGAATGAGTCCCGCTTCGGAAAGTTCGGTTTCTATCTCGTTTAGGGTTATTTTTGCGTCGTTATTATTATCAAGACCGTTTTTTGCCTGACTTGCGTCTATACAGACGTCTATGCTGTCGTCTATGGATAATAGATATTCGAGGAGCAACAGATTTTGTTCGAGATTTATTTTTGCGTTCTCCTCCGTCCTTTTTAGCTTGGAATATCTTTTGAAATATACGGACGCGTTATCCGACGGCGAAAGCTTAGAGTCAAGCGAAATCATTACGTTTTTGTAGGTTTCGTAATCGGTAAGCTCAATCGAGGAAGCGTTCTTTTTTATTAGGTAGATGTTGTTAAGTATTAAGTTGCCGGCTTTTTTTAATTGCTCGGCGTCCCCGCAGCGTAAGAGCGCGTCTTTGTTGTCGTCTATTTTTTTTTGCGTTTTTGTCAACGCTTTTTTTAAAACTGCTTTTAACGCTCTGGCTTTTTGAGATAAAGCGTCGGAATATTCCGCGTAAAAATAGCATTCGTCCGCCGCGTAATTTAATAGCGCGAACGGCGTAAATTTCAAATTTACCGTCTTGTATTCCACGGGAAAGAAATCCGACGGCATACCGTCTTCTTTTATCGACGCGCAAGGCAATTTGTTCTCGTATATACGCGTGAACGCGGAAATATGCGATATTAGAACGTCAAGCCGCGCTTCGTCTAAGGGAAATTCCGCGTCGGACAAAGCTGACAAAGCGAGGACTTCCTTTACGGTTTCTTTTGACATGCCGCTTATTTGCGAGCATAAAAACGAATAGAGACTTCCCGTATTGCTTGAGTCGCGCAACATTAACGACACCGCTTCCGCATCCTGAACGCGGGGCTTTTTGTTTGCCGGAGGAGAATATAGCGCGCCCGTAAGCGTTAATCTGCCGGAATTCTCCGATAGGTAGGATTGTCTGACGGTTCCGAGTATTACGCCCGAATCGTCCGTCAAAATAATGTTGCTGTTGCGCGCCATGAGTTCGAATATTAAGGTATATGTTTTTATATCGTATAAATCATTCTTTTTTTGACATTTCAGAGCGATTATTCGGTCGTTATTGATTAATTCTATCGATAATATCGCGCTTTTTTCCAAATGCTTTCGCAAAAGCATACAAAAAGAATATGCGTTTAAAGGATTTTCTTTTTTTCGGCGCGTAAGATGAATACGCGGCAGCTTAGGGGAGCATGAAATGAGCAACGCTTGGTTTTCGGCGTTGCTTCTCACGTTCAACACGATCGTATTATAATCGGGTTGAGTGATTTTTTCGATTTTTCCTCCGGTAAGAAGCTCGTTTAACTCGCGCGTTAACACGGCTAATGTTATAACGTCGTTTGGCATGTATATATTATACAACACTTTTTATGAGATTGAGTATAAAAATTTAAATGTTTTTTAGCCGGCGGGAAAACGCGCCGTGTGGAATTTAATATTTTCTCATACAAAAATCAACTTGTTTTCGCCGTTACAAAAATACGGGACATCGTAAAATCTTTTTTTTCATATATTTATCTTATGAAAGATTTTTGTATTTTGACGACGGTGGGAGTAAAGTTCAAGACGCGGGTTAGCGGGGCGGAGTTATCTTCTTTTAAGAGCGGCGGAACGGTTCCGCTCGTTTTTTTCCCGGAGACGGCGGGGCAAGTTATCAGACTTTTTAAAGTATTAAAAAATACTCCCGTAAAATATAGGATTTTGGGCGGCGGAACAAATACGCTTATCGGCGACAAAGGTTTTGACGGGATAATAGTTTGTCTTAAAGATTTTAAAAATTGCGCCGTCAAAGGAAAGATAATGGAGACCGACGCCGGGACGGCTATGCCGCGGTTAGCTTACGCGGCGGCACAAGAGGGGCTAAGCGGCTTCGAGTTCGCAAGCGGCATTCCGGGCTCGGTTGGCGGAGGGGTATATATGAATGCCGGGGCTTACGGGGAAGATATCGCCGGCGTTATACTTTACGCCGACGTTTACGATATACGAAAGGATGAAATAATCCGCTTTAAAAAAGAGGAACTGAAGCTGTCATACAGGCGTTCGCGCTTTAGCGGAGGAGATGGCAACGAATTGATATTGAGAGCGGCTTTTGAATTGAAGGAAGGGGATATAGACTCGGTAAAGGAGAAAATGAGAAGATTCAAAAAAAAGCGCGCCGATAATCAACCCAAAGAGCCAAGTTTGGGCAGTACGTTCAGAAGATTTGAAGAGGTCATTCCCGCCGTTCTTATTGACAAAGCCGGATTAAAAGGATATAATATAGGCGGTGCTTGCGTGTCGGCTAAACATGCGGGGTTCATAGTAAATATCGGTAACGCAAAATCATCCGACTATGCGGCGGTTATGAACCGCGTAAAAGAAATCGTGTCAAATAAATACGGAGTGGAACTTACGCCGGAGATAGAATTGCTATAGATGACGTAAAAAAAATATCAAAGAGAATCAAGTTCGGATACGAAAAAACGCGAAGCTCAAGAATAAAAAAAGAAACGCGGATTTTTTGTATATAACCCGGCGCGGAAATCAAAACAAGAAACCGAAAAGATTTTTTGGCGGAAAATTTGTGCGAAATTTTACCCCGGATAACATCTGCTTCGGTCAAACAAGTCTGCGCTCATATACGCGGAAAACCAAAAGGATTATATGTTGTTTTACGGGGATTATCATACGCATACGAGAGATAGCGACGGAATAAATACCATCGAACAGAATATTGCCGCGGCCTCAAAAAAAGGACTAAAAGAAATCGCTATAACCGATCACGGGTTTCGGAATATGTTTTGCCTGACGGAGCGAAAAGTCAAAAGACAAAAGACTGAGATAGAACGTTGCCGCGAAAAGTATAAGGACGTCAACATTTTGTACGGTATAGAAGCCGACTTGATAGGCACGGACGGCAGGATAGATATAAAAGATAATCAATTCGAATATTTTGACGTCGTCATAGCCGGTTTTCATCCGAGCGCGGTTCCATACGGGGTAAAAGACTATTTTTTTATCGATTTGACCACATATTATTCCGTACTTTTTACACCGCCAAAAAGCGTTATACGGCGCAACACAAGGTCGGCCATAGCTATGCTTGAGCGGTACGATATAGATATATTTCCGCATATAAATCACTCGTTCTATGTCGACATAGACGAGGTGGCAAAGGCTTGCGCCGATACGGGAACCTATTTGGAATTGAATGAAAAGCATATAGATTACACAACTTTTGAGAGGCTTTTCAAATCGGAAGCCAAGCTAATAGCCGGTACGGACGCGCATACGAGCAAAAAAATCGGTAATTTTGAAGGAATAGAGCGCTTTGTGAGGGATAACGGTTTCGATATTGGGAGAATAGCGAATTTTGGCGGCGCGGTGAGTTTTAAAAAGCATAAGAAGTGAGATTATGATTTCTAAGAGAAAAGTAAAGGAAGAAATTTTGGAAGACGTCAAAAACGGCGTGACGGATTTTAAGGCGTTCTTATATTCCGCGGTTATTTCTTTTGGGAGTTTATCTTTGGAAAATAAAAAATTCTATCTTTCAATTGAGACGGACGAGGACGTAATTCTTTTAAAATCTCTTGAAGCGCTAAAAAGTCTGTATAACATTGGCGCGGCTCTGAGCGTAACCCGTCATAAGAAGTCATCCGAAAAAAAGATTGATTTAAATGAAAAGGATACTTTTGCGGTTTTGTCGGATTTGGCTGTCGTCAGTACGGAAGACGGACGCGTAACTGGCTTTCTCGACGGACTTGGCGAAAGATATTTAAACGACGAAGCGTTTAAAACCTTTATGCGGATTGCATTTCTCAAAAACGGCGTTATAAGAACTCCGAATGACGCGGGCGAAGGCGGTTATTATCTGGAGGTAGTGTTTGCGGGCGCCGCGACGGCGGCGGACGCGGCGAAACAACTTGAAAAATACGATATAAAGGCAAAGCTCTTAGAAAGAAACCAAGCGTATGCCGTATATATCAAAGACGGCGAAAGCGTGAGCGCGTTTCTCGCCCTTATATCGGCGTCGGACAGCGCTTTGGCGCTTCAGGAAATCCTTGTCGTACGGGGAGAGCGGAATAATTCCAACCGTCGCGCCAATTGTGATTCGCACAACATGGACAAGTCCGCGGAGGCAAGCGCCAATCAGATATTGGCGATAAATAAGATAATAAGCGCCAAAGGCGGTCTTGACGCGCTTCAAAAGGAATTGAGGGAAACCGCCGAATCAAGAATAAAAAACAATACGGCGACGATAGGCGAGCTTTCTGAGATTCTCGGAGTGTCAAAAGGCTGCGTGCAGCACAGGCTCAAAAAGCTGATGTATATGGCGTCCGAGATAAGTTGATAAAAGACGAAAACACGGCTTGTAACACGCATATTAAATATAAGAATAAACGAGGTGCGCTAATTATGAAAAAGGAATTGATATTCAAAAAATCCAAGTTTACAAAGGAAGAGGCGGTGGCTTTTACGAACGCCGCATCGGGCTTTAAGAGCGATATTTTGCTCTATCACAACAACAAAAAGGTCAATGCAAAGAGCTTAATGGGCGTGCTTGCGGTTTCGCTCTCATTGGTAAAAGAAGACGCCGTTATGCTTACGGCGGAGGGCGCCGACGAATCGGCGGCATTGACCGCGCTCTGTAAATTTTTTATATAGGGATACGTTATGGAAAACAGCTTCGTTCATCTTCATGTGCATACCGAATATAGCCTGTTAGACGGCGCCGCTCGCATTAACAGGCTTTTTGACGTTGTCAAAAAAAAGAATATGTCCGCCGTCGCGATAACCGACCACGGCGTAATGTACGGCGTGTTTCAGTTTTTAAAAAAGGCAAAGGAAAAGGGCGTTAAACCTATAGTCGGTTGTGAGTTTTATACGTCTAAAGACATAAAAATAAAAGCCATGTCGTCCGACGGCGACGAGAACCAAAACCATCTTGTGCTTTTGGCAAAGAACATGAAGGGCTATGAAAATCTCGTAAAACTAAACTCCATAGCTTTTGTCGAAGGCTTTTATTACAAACCAAAAATCGATTTATCGGTTTTGGAAAAGCATACAGAAGGGCTTATATGTCTATCGGCATGCTTGGCGGGAGCCATTCCGCAGAAATTGCTTCACGGCGATTACGACGGCGCCGTCGAATATGCAAAAAGACTTAAAGGAATGTTTGCGGAGGGAGATTTTTACATAGAGCTTCAAGACCACGGTCTTTATGAGGAGCGCAAAATAAATCCGCTTCTTATAAAGATTGCGAGGGAGATAGGCGTAAAAACCGTGGCGACTAACGATGTGCATTATCTGGAAAAATCCGATTCGGAAATGCACGACGTGCTTCTTTGCGTACAGACGGGAAAAACGCTTGCCGATGAGAACCGTTTAAAATTTACGGGTAATAATTTTTACGTTAAGAGTCCGGAGGAGATGGATGAGCTTTTTTCATGGTGCCCCGAAGCTTTGAGCACAACCGCAGAAATAGCCGATAAATGTGAAATAATAGAGCTTAAACGGTCGGATCTTATGCCGTATTACACTACTGAAAGCGGTATGAGTCCAAAAGATTTTTTGCGTTCCCTGACATATGAACGTTTAAAAAGCCGATATTCGGATCCGACCGACGAAATTATCAACCGTATCGAATATGAATTAGATGTTATTATAAAACTTGGCTTCGCGGAATACTATCTCATCGTTTGGGATTTTATCGATTATTCGAAGAGACATAATATTCCCGTAGGGCCCGGGCGCGGCAGCGGCGTCGGAAGCATAGTCGCTTACATTATCGGTATTACGAATGTCGATCCGCTCAAATACGATCTTCTTTTTGAAAGATTTTTGAACAGCGAAAGAGTCAGTAATCCTGATTTTGACGTGGATTTTTGTTATGAGGGACGCGGTAAGGTCATAGAATATGTCATAGAAAAATACGGTAAGGACAAGGTTTCCCAAATAGTGACGTTCGGTACGATGGCTGCAAAAGCCGCCATAAAGGACGTGGGCAGGGTATACGGAATACCGTATTCGGAAGTGGAAAAAATCACAAAGCTTATACCGATGGGGAAATTTACTATAGCGGAACTTATCGGACTTAGCGAGGATACGACGCCGAGCGACGAAGACAAGGAAGCGCCGAGAGCTATACCCGAGTTAGTAAAACTGTATACGGAGGACACCGAAGCCAGAAAAATAATCGATATGGCTATGCAGATAGAGGGAATGCCGCGCAATACGTCCATGCACGCCGCGGGCGTCGTCATATGCCGCGAGCCGGTCGGCGAAAAGGTGCCGCTTGCAAAGAACGGGTCGGATATAACCACGCAATACAATATGAATGAATTGGAGGAATTGGGGCTTTTAAAGATGGACTTTTTGGGGCTTCGGACTTTGACGGATATAAAAAAAGCCATCGACTATATTTATGAGGACAGAGGCGTGAGGATAGATTTTGACAAGATGTCCTTTGACGACAAAAACGTATATGAATTGATAGGCAACGGCGAGACGGACGCGGTGTTTCAGTTAGAAAGCGCGGGCATGAAAAAATTTATGATGCAGCTTCTCCCCACGAGCCTCGAAGAAGTCATAGCCGGCATCTCTCTTTTTCGTCCGGGGCCTATGGATTATATTCCCGCCTATATAAGAGGCAAAAAAAACGTCGCCGGCATAAAGTATGAACACCCTAAACTCGAACAAATTTTGTCCGTAACATACGGCTGTATAGTTTATCAGGAACAGGTTATGCGCATAGTCAGAGAATTGGGCGGGTATTCGTTAGGGCGCGCCGATATTTTACGCCGCATTATGAGCAAAAAGAAAAAAGAGGCAATGGCAAAAGAAGAGAAGATTTTCATAGACGGCTTGGTGGAAAACGGTCACGAAATAGTTCCGGGCGCCGTCAAAACCGGGGTTCCGGCGGATGTTGCAAAAAGCCTGTTTGACAGCATGGCAAAATTTGCTTCTTATGCTTTTAATAAATCCCACGCGGCGGCTTACGCATACCTTTCGTATGAGACGGCTTATCTCAAAAGGTATTATCCGGTGCATTATATCACAGCTGTTATAAACAACAGAATTTTTAACATAGACGAAATAACAAAATATATCGTCATACTTAAAGAGAATAAAATCAAAGTATATCCTCCCGATATCAACAAGAGCGGCGTTTATTTTAGAGTGGAGGGCGAGGGAGTGCGGTTTGGGCTTATGGGGATAAAAAACATAGGCGAGGCGGCTATATCCTCTATAATCGAGGAACGTGACAAAGGCGGAGAGTTTAAAGATATAGTTGACTTTATAGAGAGAATCGACGCCGGATATATAAATAAGAGAATGATAGAGAGTTTGATAAAGGGCGGCGCGTTGGATTGTTTCGGTTACGCGCGTTCGCAGCTCATGAACGTCTATGAATACGTCGTAGAGGTTGTTTCCGGCGACAAAAAAAACAAGGAAACCGGACAGATAAGCTTTTTTGACGCCGAGATGGATGAGTTAAAGGTCGAAGTTAAATATCCGGACATAAAAGAATACCCCGAGAACGTCAAACTCGTTTACGAAAAAGAGGTTCTCGGTATGTATATATCCGGACATCCTCTGAACGATTTTATAGATGAGTATAAAAAGCTTTCTTTTAATATGTCCATGATAAACAAAGACAACGACGAAGAAACGGACGGCGAGCCGGCGCCTAATGCTGCGGCTCAAGACGATAGATATGTGACGGCGGGCGGAGTGCTGACCAATTTTTCTAAAAAAATGACCAAAAACGGAAAGATGATGGCATATGCTAAACTTGAGGACTTGTACGGAACTATAGAGGCGGTATTTTTTCCTTCGCAATACGAAAAGTACAAAGCCTTCCTAAATAACGATATAGTAGTGAAAGTCGGCGGAAATATAAAGATTTCTCAGGAGGAAACGCCAAGAATTATCGTCAATGACATCGTTGTTTGGAGCGAAAAAGCCGAGGTGAAAATGGACGATTTGATAAATCGTCCAAAGGAAACGGATACTGCGGAAAAACAAAAAATTCTTTACATAAAAGTCGAAAATAATTTTGAGCGGACAATGGAAATACTCCTCGGTATATTTAGGGAGTACAAAGGCGATACCGCCGTGCGCGTTCAATACGAAGGACGGTTATACGACACCGGTTTGGGCGTGGATTATGCCTCTTCTCCGTTAAAATGGGAATTGAGCGCGGTTATTACCAATCAAACCGATATAAAATACGTGGAAAAATAAAACGCTTAGATTTGTCCGCAAAAATATTCCGGTTACGGGACGCGGCATAGAATTTTGGAGGGCTTACGTTATAGAGGCGTAAGCCTTTTTTTATACGAGGCGTCGCCGCTTAGCTAGAACATAAGCGGTAAACGGAAATACGGCAATCGATGCGAACAAATTATTTTAGTGCGTCAACCTTGTCATAAACGTTGTTTTTTCGACATAAATTTTAATATGAAATCGTTGAGGATGCATTTTTTGCTCTTTTGCGACCGAATTAAAAGACTTGACCGTTTATATTAGGTGGGATATGAAGAATTTTTTTGAAAGAACGAAAAATAAAGCCGTTACGTTTTTTATATGCTTTTATGCAAAGCATAAGAAGCGCTTGACGGGGCTTTGGACAGCCGTGGGCATCGTAATGCTGCTTGGAATTATATCGGGCTCGTCCGAGATTTTTCCGATAGACTGGGCGGTTTTTTTGAAGAGTTCGGGAGTTTACGGCTTTGGAGGCAGGTTCGCAAGCAACTTTTTTTTGCATATAGCGTACTTTGCGCTTGTCTATACCGCCGTCATAGGGCGTTATTTTTCAGTCGCGGGGTATATAACCGTCTTTTTTACCGCGTTTAAGCTCGGAGCCGGAATGTCCGCGCTTACCGCGCTATATGGGTTTAGCGGCTTTGTAAACGCCGTGCTTATATATCTTCCCGTGAACGTCGTGCTGTTGGCTACGCTTTCGTCCTATCTCTTGGTTTGCATGGAGAATTGTTGCGGAAACGGAATTAACAGAATAAAGTCATGCTATATCGACGCTCTTAAACTCAGTCTGTATTTTTTGCCGGTCGTATTAGTTATCGATATAATCGCATTTGTCATTCTGTTATAAAGGAGAGATGTAAGTTTTATCTCTTGCGCTATACTCCCGTCGTCATCGTATTTCTTGCTCTTCGGTATTAAATAAAGCAAAAATGAAATTAAGTACGGTGGTGGCGGCGTATGTAATCTAATGTAATTAATATAAGCATACACAAGCTAAAGCCGATAATCAAGTAGAATTAAGAAAGTCTAATGATAATTGGACGAAAAATTTTGCCGAGCGGCAATTGCAAGCCGCGCTAAATAAACGGCAAGCAGCGCAAGCGAACGTCATTTATAATTATAGGACGCGGAATTTCCTCATACTAAGCACTCACAAACGGACATAGTGCGGGAAAAGTACACGATGGTATGTCAGCTTTCGCCACATAGCGTTTTTTGCGTCGTTTTCATTTTGTTTTCCGGCTCTCCACTTCGGCAACTCGGAATTTTGTAATCTCCGCTATGAGGTCGTACGGAATCGGCTTTGTATACGGAAATTGTATCGCGCCTTTCGACGCGCGGTATTCCGTCAGGCTATCTTTGAAATGCTCGACGCCGTTTTCACCCGGATAAAAGCCGAGGTGGTTTTTCATCGCGGCGAAGTGAACGATGTTCTCGCCTTGCCAAAATGTCGGCATTCGCCACGCCATTTTCTCCGTCGCCCTTGGCGCGACTTCATGAATAACGGCTCTGACTTTTTCAAGTACGGCTTTTTTATCGTCTTGAAATTGCGCTATATATTCGTCAACCGTGTTTATCGGCGCGGAGCAGAAATGATGTTGACCCTCCGCCTTAAACTCGCGACCGCATTTTGCACATTTCCACATTAATCCAATTCCTCCAATCTTAGCTATCGATATCGATTATTTCTTTTATCATGGCTTTTATCGGAGCGGGCAATAACATTTTTTTTATTTTCTTTGAAACGTCGTCGGCGCTCAAATTTTTAAGACGGTTGTATTGCGTCGTCTTTTTTATGTTTTGCGCTTGATAACGTATAAAAATATTTGCAAGCGCTTCTTTGAAAGGCAAGGATTTTGCGGCGCTAATGCCCGTTAAGGTTATGGATAGGGGAGCGCCGTCCTTTTGTATGCAAATTATTTTTACGTTTTGTTCCGCATTTTCGGATGGAAAAAGCTCCGTCGTCTCGTCGCCTGAGAAAAGAGTTATTTTATTCACGCCGACAACGTCCTTAAATATAAGAGTAAGGCGCCTTTCCTTGGGAATAATTTTATGCTTATCGTCGGTTTTTACCGTAAAGGTCAGATTATCGCTTTCTTCTTTAATTGCAAATTCGGTGAACGCTTGAATACCGTCAAGGTATCCGTTATCGTCGCCGCGGTCTTCGTAAAGGACAAAAGAATTATTTCCTCTGAATATCCAAACGACAAGGGAGGACGGGATATTTTCCCATGCGAAAGAATCCGAACTTTTTGCGCCGCATTGATCCGCAAGTGGAATGATTGCGCCCTCCTTTGCAAGCACGGGGAAAGAAGAGATATCTCTGTTTACCGTAACCGTCTTTTCGCCGTTATAGATTTGCCCCGTAAAAACATCCGTCCAGCGCCCTTTGGGAATAAACATTTTTTCCGAGGAGCAGAGGGAGTTGCGTTTAATTTTTGTCGTTAAAGGAAGCACAAGTAGTTCGCTTCCGAAGAAGTATTGATTTTTTATTTTGTATGCATCCTCGGCGTACGGGTGATGGTAATATACGGGCATACATAAAGGCAGGTTTTCGTAGTGTGTTTTGTAGTTCATAGAGTAGATGTAAGGTATTAATTTATGCCTAAATGACAGCCATTCGACGGCTATGCGCATGCTTTGGGCGCTGTAATTCCACGGTTCTTTGCCCATAAGGTCGTTAGATGTGGAATGTAAGCGAAGAATGGGACTGAACACTCCGAATTGTAACCATCTTAAATACAGTTCCTCGTCTTTTACTCCCAAATGATGACCTCCTATATCG
>JAISQX010000139.1 GCA_031273965.1 Clostridiales bacterium | reverse complement strand
CAAACCGTTAAGCCCGCTTGCTCCAACACTTCACGATAATCATTGTTAAACTCGTAACGATGACGGTGACGTTCGCCTATCATTTCCTTGCCGTACGCCGCGTACATATTCGTGCCGGTTTTTATCATGCAAGGATATCTGCCCAACCTGAGCGTTCCGCCCATTTTTATCTTTGAATGTTGATCGGGCAAAAAGTCTATTACAAGATTTTTGCCCGCCTCGTCAAATTCTCTGGAATTTGCGTCTTTTATTTTGCAGACGTTTCGCGCGTATTCTATCACGGCTATTTGCATCCCTAAGCAAAGACCGAGATACGGGATATTGTTTTCTCTGGCATATTTACACGCCGCTATTTTCCCCTCTATTCCCCGATAACCGAATCCGCCGGGTATTATTACGCCGCGGCAACCGCTCAAAACCTCGGAGACGTTTGTCTCGGTAATGTTTTCGCTGTCTATCCATTTGATTTCCACATTGTGCTGCCTGGAATATCCCGCATGGTTCAATGCTTCCGCAACCGAAAGGTATGCGTCGCGAAGTTTTACGTATTTTCCTATAAGGGCGACTTTCACGGTGCGTCCGCCGCTTGCCTTGACATTTTCAAGCATCGCTTTCCACGAAGATATTTCGGGCGCGTTTGAGGTAGGAAGCTCAAGCAGCCGACATACAACGGTGTCCAAACCGTTATTTTTTAGCATTATAGGCGCCTCGTACAAACAAGGCAAAGTTAAGTTTTCGATTACGCAATCATTTTTTACATTGCAAAAAAGCGCTATTTTATCCTTTATTTCCTTTGGAATTTTTTCGTCCGAGCGCGCGATGATTATATCGGGCGAGATACCCAAAGACTGCAACTCCTTTACGGAATGCTGAGTCGGCTTTGACTTGTGCTCACCCGCAAAACTCAAATACGGAACAAGCGTGACGTGAATGAATAGGCAATTATTTCGTCCGACGTCCAATTGTATCTGTCTTACGGCTTCCAAAAAGGGTTGACTCTCGATATCGCCCGTAGTTCCGCCTATCTCTATTATCATAACGTCGGATTGGAAAGCCTTTGCTCCGTTGAAGATAAATTCTTTTATCTCGTTTGTCACGTGAGGAATAACTTGTATGGTTTGACCGAGATACTTTCCCTCTCGTTCTTTGTTTATAACGTTAAAATAGACCTTCCCGCTCGTAAGGTTGGAATATTTATTTAGATCCACTCCTATAAACCTCTCGTAATGTCCAAGGTCCAGGTCGGTTTCCGCGCCGTCCTCCGTTACGTAAACCTCGCCGTGCTGATAGGGGCTCATAGTTCCCGGATCGACATTTATGTACGGATCAAGTTTGATGACTCCCACTTTAAAACCGCGCGCTTTTAACAAAAGCCCGAGCGAAGCCGCGGTAATGCCCTTCCCCAGTCCGGAAACGACGCCGCCCGTTACAAAAATATATTTCATATGCATTCCCTCTCCGTTCAAAAAATATTTTTATCTATACGTAGCTTTTATTCCCATTCCACCGTCGCGGGAGGTTTACTCGTAATATCGTATACCACGCGATTTACGCCCTTTACTTCGTTTACAATCCTTGCGGATATCCGTTTCAAGACCCTGTGGGATATCGGCGTGTAATCGCACGTCATAAAGTCGCTTGTCGTCACGGCGCGCACCGCTATGAGATTGTCGTAGCTTCTTTCATCACCCATAACGCCTACGGTCTTTACGTCGGTGTATACCGCAAAGTATTGACTGACTTTTAATTTTGATTTTTTTATCTCCTGACAAACCACGTTATCGGCAAGCCGAAGTATATCCAACTTAGGCTTCGTCACATCTCCCATGACTCTTATAGCCAAACCGGGTCCCGGAAACGGCTGACGCGACACCAAAAAATCTCCCAACCCGAGTTTTGCGCCTATTTGTCTAACCTCGTTTTTGAATAATCCCGATAAAGGCTCTATTATAGCTTTGAAAGACATTTCCTTAGGCAACCCGCCGACGTTGTGATGACTCTTTATGGTGGCGGCATGCTCTCCGCCCGATTCTATGATGTCGGGATAAATAGTCCCCTGCGCCAAAAATTTTACGTCGCCGAGCTTTTTCGATTCGTCTTCAAATACCTTAATAAATTCTTCGCCTATTATTTTACGCTTTTTTTCGGGTTCGGACACGCCTTTTAACTTCTCCAAAAAACGCTCTTCGGCGTTGACCCTTATGAATTTTAAATCCATCGACGAAAAGACGCGCTCTATTTCATCGCCTTCACCTAACCGCATAAAGCCGTGATCGACAAAAATACAAATAAGCTGTTTCCCGACGGCGCGCGACAATATTGCCGCGCAGACCGACGAATCGACTCCGCCGGACAACGCCAAAATGATATTCTCTTTGCCGACCTTTTCTCTTGTCAGTCTTATCTGGCGTTCTACATAATCGTCGATATTATAATCGCCCGAAGCGTTACATACGCCGTATAAAAAATTTTTTATTATCTCCGTGCCGTTTTCGGTAAGTTCAACCTCGGGATGAAACTGTATTCCGTAAAAACCGCGTTTTTCATCGGCGCACGCGGCGTATTCGGTATTGTGAGTGCTTGCCAAAGCCGTAAAGCCCAAAGGTAATTCGGTTACCTTGTCGGTATGACTCATAAGCGCATTTAGTTTGGGCTTCAAGTCTTTAAAAAGCTTATTGTTGACGCTTATACTCGTTTGCGTTACGCCGTATTCGCTCTTCTTTGCCCCTTCAACCTTTCCTCCGAGAACGTGGCACAATAATTGCATACCGTAACATATGCCGAGCACGGGAATACCCAACTCAAATATTTTCGGGTCTATGCTTATCGCATTTTCTTTATACACGCTATTCGGTCCGCCCGTGAGAATAATCCCGATAGGCGCTATTTTCTTCACTTCGTCAACGGTTATCTTACCGGACTTTATGTAAGAATATACGTTGCATGACCTCACGCATCTCGCTATAAGCTCTTTATACTGCCCGCCGAAATCCAATACCAGTATCGTCTGATTCATATAAAATGTTTCCTCCGTAATTCTATTCGCCGGTTTAGAAATTTAGATTTCCACTACGCCCTCGTAAACAAGCTTGGCATCGCCGGTCATTATTACTCCGTCTTTCGTATAATTGACGGTAAGCTCCCCGCCCAAAAGCTTGACGTTGATGTCGCTGCCCTCTTTACAATAACCGTTCAACACCGCTGCAGTCGCGGCGGCGCAAGCTCCCGTACCGCATGCGAGCGTCTCTCCGCTACCCCTTTCCCATACGCGCATCGCTATGTTATTTTCGCTCAATACCTTGACAAACTCGGTATTGACTCTCTCGGGAAAAATCGCATGGCTTTCAAATATCGGCCCGGTTTTTGCAAGGTCCAAAGAATCGATATCGTCGCAAAAGACTATGCAATGCGGATTTCCCATCGAAATACACGTAATGTTATATTCCTCATCGCCGATTTTTACCTTCTCGTTTATCACCTTATCCTTGTCGAATATGACGGGAATATCCTTGACCGTTAAAATAGCCTTCCCCATATCGACGCTGACTCTGGTTACCTTTCCGCCCTGAGTAAAGAGCTTCAAGCGTTTTATTCCGCTCAAGGTTTCTATGCTCATATCCGTCTTTTTTACCAGTCCTTTGTCATAAAGATACTTGGCTACGCACCTTATTGCGTTTCCGCACATTTTTCCTTCTGAACCGTCAAGATTGAACATTCTCATTTTTGCATCCGCGGAGTCAGAGGGACATATGAGGACTATTCCGTCGCCGCCTATGCCAAAATGTCTGTCCGAAAGATAAACTGACAGCGATTCAGGACTGCTTACGGTGTTTTCAAAACAGTTTATGTATATATAATCGTTTCCCGCGCCGTGCATTTTTGTAAATTTTAGTTCCATTTTGTCTTTCCTCATATCATTTATATCGACAAGTTCCGTATTGCTCTCTCTAAATTTACCGAGCAAACATTCCGCAAGCGCGTTAGCCGTATCCAGAGAGGTAAGGCACGGGATTTTGTTCATTGTCGCTAACCGACGGATTTTTACGCTGTCGCGCGCGGGATCGCGCCCCTTTGCCGACGTCGAAATGATATAATCAACCTTTCCGCTCTTTAGGAGCGTCTGCGTATTCTCTTGTGAATTTTCGTGAATTTTTGCGACGGTTGCGACGTGTATTCCCGCCTTCTTAAGCACGTCCGCCGTACCGGTTGTGGCGTAAATATTGAATTTTTGATCATAAAACTTTTTTGCGATTGCGGCTATTTCGTCTTTATCCTGATTTCTCACGCTTATAAACACGCCGCCGGTCTTTTTTAAACGATAGCCCGCCGCAAGCAGTCCCTTATAGAGAGCCTCCTGTAGATTCTTCCCCAGTCCCAAGACCTCGCCCGTCGATTTCATCTCGGCGCCTAACATCGTATCGACGTCCGTAAGCTTTTCAAAAGAAAACACGGGAACCTTGACCGCCGTATACGGCATGTTTCTCCATATTCCGGTACCGTACGGCAAATCCTTTAATTTACTGCCCAAAGACACCATAGTCGCTATTTCGCATATGGGAACGGTCGTAACCTTGCTAAGATAAGGCACCGTACGCGACGCGCGCGGGTTTACCTCTATCACGTATAAATCGCCGCCTTTAATTATATATTGAATATTGACTATGCCTTTTACCGCCAATCCCTTGCATAGCTTATAAGAAGTGTCAAGGATTTTGCCGTACATATCGTCAGTTATGTTCTGAGGAGGATAGACCGCTATGCTGTCGCCCGAATGTATTCCCGCGCGTTCGACGTGCTCCATTATTCCGGGTATAAATATGTCCTCTCCGTCAAAGATAGCGTCTATTTCGGCTTCCGTGCCGCTTATATATTTATCTATAAGAATCGGATTCTTCATGTTATATTCCAAGATTATCCGCATAAATTCTTCAATGTCCGCGTCCGAAAAAGCGACTATCATATTCTGACCGCCAAGAACGTACGACGGTCGTATCAAAACCGGATACCCCAGCTTATTCGCGACGGACAGAGCTTCCTCTCTTTTTAGAACGGTATAACCTACCGGACGTTTAACGTCGATTTTTTCCAACAACTCGTCAAAGCGCTTCCTGTCCTCCGCCATATCTATGCTATCCGCGCTCGTGCCCAAAATCGGTATATTATTGGCATGAAGAGCTTTCGTAAGCTTTATCGCCGTCTGTCCGCCAAACGCGACGACGACTCCGTAAGGCTTTTCAACATTTATAATATTGAGTACGTCCTCGTCCGTTAGAGGCTCGAAATACAGTCTATCTGAAGTATCAAAATCCGTCGAAACCGTTTCGGGATTGTTGTTTATTATCACGACGTTATATCCGAGTTTTTTAAGGGTTCTTACGCAATGAACGCTGGCGTAATCAAATTCTATTCCCTGCCCTATCCTGATACAACCGCTGCCTAAAACCACGACGGTTTCTTTTTTACCTCGCTGAATATATTCGACGGCTTCGTTTTCGCCGCCGCTCTCGGGAGTATTGAAAGAAGAATAAAAGTAAGGCGTATCCGCAAAAAATTCTCCCGCGCAGGTGTCCACCATCTTAAAATCCGGAGCTAACGAATATCCAAAATCCGCTCCGCTGATTTGTTTGATTTTCGCATCGGTAAAACCGTATTTTTTACCGGTAATATATTGTTCCTCGGAGAGCTTTTTACCCTCTATATTCTTTACGAAGTCGCAAATATTTTTGATCTTAAAGAGGAACCACCTGTCTATCTTTGAAATTTCGAATATCTTGTCCACGCTTATGCCGCGATAAAGCGCTTCATATACGGCGAATATTCTTTCGTCCGTGGCGTCCTTTATGTGTTTAATAATAAATTCCTCGTTCGCTTCGCGGAATTTTTTGTATTCAAGAAAATCCGACGGAAGCTCGGCGCCTCTCACAGCCTTCAAAAGCGCCGATTCAAAGCTGTCGCCTATGGACATTACCTCGCCCGTGGCTTTCATTTGAGTTCCCAACTCTCTCTTCGCGTATACAAATTTGTCAAACGGCCACTTCGGGAACTTGACGACGACGTAATCAAGCGCGGGCTCAAACGAAGCGAAAGTCTTTCCGGTTACGGCGTTTCTTATTTCATCAAGATTGTAGCCTATCGCTATTTTTGCCGCCACCTTTGCTATGGGATAGCCGGTCGCCTTACTCGCAAGCGCCGAGGAGCGCGAAACTCTCGGGTTGACCTCTATTACGGCATACTCGTCCGAATCGGGATTAAGCGCAAATTGAACGTTGCAACCGCCTTTCATATCCAACGCGTCCACTATATCGAACGCCGCTTTTCTAAGCATCTGAAACTCTCTGTCTGCAAGCGTCATAGTCGGCGCTATTACAATGCTGTCACCCGTGTGTACTCCTACCGGATCGAAGTTTTCCATTGCGCATACGGAAATCGTATTTCCCTTGTTGTCGCGTATTATCTCGTATTCTATTTCTTTCCAACCGGAGATACATTTTTCGACGAGTATCTGATGTATCGGCGACATTTCCAAGCCCGCCGCCGCCGTTTCTCTCATTTTTTGTTCGTTGTCTGCTATGCCGCCGCCGCTGCCCCCTAACGTAAACGCCGGTCTGACTATTACGGGATATCCCAACTCATTCGCGACCCTTACGGCGTCGTCCAAAGTCGTCACTACCTCCGACGGTATACACGGCTGATTTATACTTTCCATCGTATCCTTAAAGCTTTGTCTGTCCTCGGCCTTGTCGATTGTCTCCGGACCGGCGCCCAGAAGGCGGATGTTACGCTTCTTTAAAAAACCGTCTTTTGCCAACTGCATACAGAGCGTAAGCCCCGTCTGTCCGCCAAATCCGGACATTATGCTGTCGGGTTTTTCCTTGTCAATAATTCTTTTAACGGTAGTAAGCGTCAAAGGTTCTATATAAATTCTGTCCGCCATCGCATTGTCCGTCATTATAGTGGCGGGATTTGAATTTATAAGCACCGCCTCTATGTTGTCCTCTTTAAGAGCGCGAAGCGCCTGCGTGCCGGAATAGTCAAATTCCGCCGCTTGTCCTATGACAATGGCTCCCGATCCTATAAGCAAAACCTTTTTTATATCCAAGTTCCTTGGCATGTCCGCCTCCCCCGAATTGATGTGATATATTTTTTTTGTTTTTAAAAGTCTTAACCGTCGAAAATTTTATTTTCATGCCGAAGCTAATACGAAATTATCCCGTTATTTCTTTTCTATAAGTTCGACGAAGCGGTCAAAAAGATATTCCGTATCCTTAGGTCCGCCTGCCGCCTCGGGATGAAACTGCACGGAAAAACCGTGAAAATTCTTGTATCTTAAACCTTCGTTAGTATCGTCGTTCACGTTCTTAAACAACTCGCTCGCAACTTCCTCTTTTATGCTGGACGCGACCACGGCATAGCCATGGTTCTGACTGCTTATATACACGCGTCCGTTTTCGAGATTTTTTACGGGCTGATTCGCGCCCCTATGCCCGTATTTTAGCTTCGCCGTTAAAAAACCGTTTGCAAGAGCTAAGAGCTGGTGCCCCAAACATATCCCGAATATCGGTATGCCCGACGTCGTAAGCTTCTTGATTTCGGCTATTATACCGACGTTTTCCGCAGGATCCCCGGGCCCGTTTGACAACATAACGCCATCCGGCTTCATCTTCAAAATCTCTTCCGCCTTTGTGTCGTAAGGTACGACGAAGACTTTTTTTACACGCTTCAAAAGATTTCTTCTTATGTTCTCCTTAGCGCCGAAATCCATCAACACAACCGTACAATCCTTGACGTTTTCGGCGTCGCTTATATACTCGGTAGTCTTTTTGCCCGAAACGTTTTTTACGGCGTCGATTATTTTGTAATCTTTTATTTTTTGAAAATCCACGCGACTCAAATCGTCGGTAAGCATGGCGTTCATTACGCCTCTTTCCCTGATTATCTTGACTAACGCGCGCGTATCTATTCCTTGAAACGCTTTAACGCCGGATTTTTCAAAATAACCCTCAAGATTGCCTTCGCTGCGATAATTGGACGGCTTGTCCGTAAAGCTTCTGGCAATATATGCTGACGCGGCGGTTTTATCGCTCTCAAAATCCGCGGGAATTACTCCGTAATTTCCGATAAGAGGAAAACTCTGCACTATTATCTGCCCGTAATAGCTCTTGTCGGTAAGCGTTTCAAGATAACCCGTCATCGCCGTCGTAAAAACTATCTCCGCGATAACGTCCCCGACCGGCCCCAAAAAGTTGCCCTCAAAAATCCGTCCGTTCTCCAATGCCAAATATCCCTTTCGCATGTCGCGCTCCTCTTTTTTCAAATCTGCCGAATAAAAATCTATTTGTCAAAGCCCTGGCAATTTGACTTCTCCTCCAATATACCCTTGTCGTACGCATCCAAGTCGATA
>JAISQX010000091.1 GCA_031273965.1 Clostridiales bacterium | reverse complement strand
ATAACGCTTTGTATTATTGCGAAAGCCTGCGGAGTATAACGGTAAGTCCCTATAATAGTATATACAGTTCCGTCTCGGGCGTATTGTACAATAAGGAAAAAACCAAGTTAATATTATATCCGTCTTGCAAAACGGATAGTCAATTTACAATACCGGACGGCGTGGTAAGCATAGGTGGATTCGCATTTTTGCGATGTATGTTTTTGAATAAGGTCGTAATACCCCGCGGCGTGACGATAGTGGAAGAGGTTGCTTTTGTCGAGTGTGTAAATGCGGCGATACACGCGCAAGCCGAAGGTAAGCCGAGCGGTTGGCACGATAGGTGGTATAGCGAAATAGGTTCTCTGCGTTGGAATGCTTGAGCCGGAGAATAAAGCGTATCCACGCTTCCGCCGCCGCTAAAAAAACGGATAAAAATAAAAAACGCTTCGGAACGCAATAACGCGTTCCGAAGCGTTTTTTCTTGACTTTAGGTCTTAAAAATGATAGTATTGTAAAGGCATTGTAAAGGTATTGTAAAGAGTGATTTTGTAAAAAAGTATTTTTGGAGAGAACGATGGGAGTTGTTTTGAGTTTATTTATGCTCATAGGCGGCGTAGGCGTGTTTATGACGGGAATGAAGACTATGGGCGACGGACTTGAACATGGAGCGGGAAAGGGTATTCAAAGGTTATTGGGGAAGATAAGCAACAACCGTTTCGCGGGTTTTGGAATAGGCGCGGCGGTAACGGGTATCATACAGAGCAGTTCCGCGACTACCGTAATGGTGATAGGTTTTACGAACGCGGGGATTATGACGCTTATTCAAGCGGCTTCAATAATATTCGGCGCTAACGTCGGAACGACTGTGACGGGACTCATATCGGCGCTTTCGGCTTTTCCCGTGACGGGATACTTCGCGTCGTTGGCGTTTGTCGGAATATTTATCATAATGTTCTCAAAAAAAGAAAAGATAATTCTTGCGGGTAAGATTTTGAGCGGATTGGGCTTTATATTCATCGGTTTGGATTTGATGGGGGGAGCGTTCAAAAATTACGCCGCATTAAATCAAGCGGTAAGGAGCGTTTTTGCCTCCGTTGAGTTTCCTTTGATTCTGGTTATGTTCGGCATGGTTTTTACGGGGATTATACAGAGCAGCTCGGCGGTAATAGGAATAATCATCTCCATGATAGGCGCGGAAGTTTTGCCGTTGGACCGGGCGTTGTTTATAGTTCTCGGCGCGAACATCGGAACGTGCGTCACCGCGCTTATCGCCGCCGTCGGTACGAACGTAAACGCTAAACGCGCTTCCGCCATACATTTGTTGTTCAATATAGTCGGCACGATAGTTTTTGTCGCGCTGTTATGGATATTCACGGACGGTATTATTTCCTTTTTGGAAAGAACCGTGTCGGAACCGAAGTTTCAAGTCGCGGTATTCCACCTGATATTCAATTTGGCGACGGCATTGATAGTTCTGCCGTTTACGGAGAGGCTTGTAAAATTTGTCGAGAAGATTATTCCGGAAAAAGCGCCGAAGAGAAAAGACGGCTTTAGGCTGGCTTACATTGACGACAGATTGCTTTCAACCCCTCCCGCGGCTATATATCAGTTAAAAAACGAAGTTAAAGGAATGGCGGATTTGGCTAAGAAAAACTTAGTAAGAGGCGTAAATTCCGTTCTAAAACGCGACACATCCGAAAAAGAAATCGTCTTTAGCGACGAGGAGAAGATAAACTTTATTAATAAGGGCATAGCGGCGTTCCTTATCAAGCTTTCGTCGGTTTCGACGGCGAAGAGCGAGGAAGTATACATAGGTTCGCTTCACCACGTCATTAGCGACATAGAGAGAATAGGCGATTACGCCCAAAACTTCATAGAGGAGACCGACGAAATAATAGGAAAGCGCGTAGTATTTTCTCAATCGGCGATAGACGAGATAAAAGCCATGTACAAAAAAGTCATCGTCATGTACGACATGGCGGTCGATATACTTTTGACGGGCGACACAAAAAAATTCGGCATCGTTTCGGGCGTCGAGGACGAGGTGGACGAGATGAAAAAAACGTTCGGCAACAATCACATAAAACGCCTGAACGAGGGAAGCTGTTCGGTTGATTCGGGCGCGTATTTTTACGCCGTGATATCGGGACTGGAGCGTGTAGCCGACCACTTGACGAATATTGCATTTTCCATAAAATCTCCGTCCGGCTCGGAGAGAGAGGCAATGGCGGCCGTCGCACGAGAGCGCGGTTGATTGATTCTTTGGGAGGGCGCGCGTTTTCATGCGTAAGCCCTAATTAAAGAATAATGCTTCCGCAATCAAAAAAATTAAAAAACGGTATTGACAAGACGCGGTTTATGCCTTATAATAATAATGAGATAAAAGGCGGCAGAGGCTTTTTGTTATCGCGGCTCTTTATGCGAGCGCGCAAGGGTAAAGTAAAAAAATAGGATAATAAGGATAAGGGTGAGGACTGAAAAATTCTAAGGATTTTTTGGGAGACAAGAGTTCATGAAAAAGGCGGGCTTTAAAACGGGCTTTTTGCTAAAGGCGCTTGTTTTTGTTCTCGGCGTTATCGCGATATCGCTCGTTTTTACGGTGAATGACCTAAACGGGCTTTTTGACGCGGGCAAAAATAACGCCGCGGCTATAGATATCGGACAGGAAAGCACCGCAGAAAGAACGGTCGAAGTCGTCCAAAAAATTCAAGCGGAATTTAAAGTCGAGAGAGACGACTATTCGATTACCGTCGTCGATCCCATT
>JAISQX010000051.1 GCA_031273965.1 Clostridiales bacterium | reverse complement strand
AAGAGTATTATATATAATATTATGACAATGGAAATAGATTTAAGTAACGCATCGGAAGGTCGAAGTTACGACTTCGCATACGATATAGAAGATATATCCGATCTATTGGGAGAGCGGCTTGTAAGTTTTTTACATCCGGTAAAGGTTTCCGGATCTTACGTCAAGTTTGATGCCGGAGTAATGGTAAGCGCAAATATTTCGACCGACGCGATTTTTAACTGTGACAGATGCCTTGTCGAGGTTAAGCGGGGTTTGAGCGTCAACGTTGAAGAGACGTTCGTTAAACTTTTCGAAGATATTGCCGACGACGGAGAGCGCTACACGTATGACGGCGACAAGATTTTAATTGACGACATGATAAAAGAGAAGTTTTTGCTTGCTTTTCCCGAATATGTCGTCTGTAAAAGCGATTGTAAGGGACTTTGTCCGATATGCGGATGCGACTTAAACATGAATCAGTGTAATTGTCAAGATAAAGAAAAAGACGAAGAGAGCGGCAATCCTTTTGCCGCATTGAGAGATATTACGTCGGGAGGTAAAAATGGCGGTACCAAAAAGAAAGACATCTAAGCAGCGGAAGCGCACAAGAGCGGCGAATTGGAAATTGACGGCGCCCAACCTTGTGGATTGTCCGCAATGTCATGAAAAGAAACTCAGCCATCAGGTTTGCGGAAAGTGCGGTTACTACAAGAATAACTTGATAATCGAGCCTAAAAAGCAAGCCGATGCGGAATAGTTTTTTGATTTACGCCTAAAAATTTCGGGCGGAAAAAGAACGGCATTTTCGGATACGATATTGTTATTGTATCAAAATGTCGTTATATTTTTATACGGCGATAAATTAAAGTATCTTGTTCCGATTTATTCGAGCGCGTCCGGATAAGCGAACGGCTTTTTAATCGGTCACGCGGGAGTATTCTTAATTATCCGCGGCTGTTTTTTTAAGGCAAGCGCTATATGTAAAGTTAAGATATGCAGGCGGAGAAATAAAATAGGAGAAAATATATGAAGATAGTGGTTGACGCATACGGCGGAGATAACGCGCCCGCGGCGATAGTCGCCGGAGCGGTCGACGCGATGAAAGCCGACGACGGAATAATAATAGTTTTTACCGGAAAAGAAATCGAAATAAAAGAGCTGATAAAAAAAGAGAATTTTTCGGAGGCGGACAGATATGCGATAATAAACGCCGACGAGATTATTACAAACGACGAGGTTCCGACTGCCGCGGTGCGAAGCAAACTAAATTCTTCGCTTGTGGTCGGGTTGGATTATTTAAAAAAGGAGCAATCCGCGGCGGGATTTGTATCGGCGGGCAGCACGGGAGCCGTGCTTACGGGAGCGACGCTTAGAGTCGGGCGCATAGAAAACGTCGCGCGTCCGGCGTTGGCGCCTCTGTTACCGCGTATGGACGGTAAAAGCGTGTTGCTTATCGATTGCGGGGCGAACGTCGATTGCCGTCCCGAAATGCTCCTGCAATTCGGTATAATGGGCGGCGCGTATATGAACGCTTTGGGCGTTGACAAACCGCGTATAGCGCTTTTGAATAACGGCGCCGAGTCAAAAAAAGGCAACGAGCTGACAAAAGCCGCATTTGAATTGTTGAGCGCTTCGGACTTGAACTTTGTGGGTAACACCGAGGCGCGCGAAATAATGTCGGGCAATGCGGACGTGGTCGTCGCCGACGGGTTTGTCGGAAACGTGGCGTTGAAAGCTTGCGAAGGAACGGCGCTAATGATTTTAAAGATGCTAAAAGAATCCGTTTTGAACGGAGGACTTACCGCCAAGATAGGCGGTATGCTGATAAAAAAATCATTGAGCGGTCTTAAGAGTAAGTTGGACTTTAACGAGCAAGGCGGAGCGCTTTTTGTCGGAGTAAACAAAGTCGTGGTAAAGGCGCACGGCTCTTCCAAAAGAAGCGCGATAAAGGCGGCTATATTACAGGCGGACGGACTGGCAAAAGCCGGGCTTGTCGAAAAAATATCCGCGTCGCTAAAAAATTAAACTTTTTAGATTTTTTACAAAGAGGCTGCGGAATTAACGTTCAATCGATTAAATATGAGGATAAAAGCTAAGTTGAGTTGTTTTTAAAATTTTTTATTAGAAATTTTAAAAAAGGTATTTACAAATAAGTAAAAATATGGTAAAATTATAGACAAGAAGCAAAGTATAAAAAATTCGACTTTGCACACGGAGGTTTTTTTAGTATGAAAAAAAGAATAACACTGTTGGCGCTTGTTTTGGTTGTCGTTTTGTCGATGACGGTTCTTTCGAGTTGCGCGTTAATTGTCGCCGGTGATTACAAAGGCGGAAATAGCAGCAACGCCGAAATAACCGTTGTCGCTGAGGGCGCGTTCAAATTCAGTTTCGATGGAAAAGTAACCTATAAAGGAAAGGATTCCAAGGGAAACGATATCGATTTTAGCGGAACCTACAAAGTAGAGATAAAAGACAAGATTTACATCGCTTATATCGAGGGTAAAGACGCCACAACCAACGAGAATACTTTTAGCGGCGTATATACGTATTTTGAGGGAAGAAAACAAATCCTTGTATATTGGGACGGCAACGATGCGGACGCATACGTTTATAAGAGATAGTTTTTGATAGGTATATCAATTAAAAATCTGTTCGGAAAATTCCGAACAGATTTTTTTTTACGGTTTTACAAAAGAGCGGATATATGGTATAATAATGTCACAAAAGAACGGGGGAACTTGCCAATGGAGAAGAAATCGACGACAGGGGAATTTGAAAATAAGATAGGGTATGTTTTTAAGGATAAGTCTTATATAAAATCGGCTTTGACGCACTCATCCGCAAGCGCAAAAAACAATAACGAGAGGTTGGAGTTTGTCGGAGACAGTATTTTAAATTTTGTCATAGCCGATTATCTGATGCGCAATTTTAATCTGAGCGAAGGCGAAATGACGGCAAGGCGAAAAACGTTTGTCAACAAAATCACCCTAGCCAAGGCGGTTGAAAAAAACGGTTTGGATAAGTATCTTGTAACCGCGGGAATTAAAGACGGATACTCCGCTAAGATAAAATCATCGTTGTTTGAAGCTATTGTCGCCGCCATATATTACGACTCCGGAATGGAAGAGGCTTACGACTTTATTTTACGCTTTTTGGAGGAATATTCAAATAGCGACGAAAAGGATTATAAATCGTTATTGATAGAAAAAGCTGTAAAAAAACATGTAAAAACCGCGTTCCCAAAGTACGAATACGTCACTACGGAAGAAAAGGATGATAACGGCAGATATTTTAGAAGCTCCGTCGTAGTAAACGGAAAAACAATCGGGAGCGGAAGGGGCGGCACAAAGGTTGAAGCCGAGCAAATAGCGTCAAAAGAAGCCTTGAAAAATTTATAAATTAATCGCGCCGGTATGGCAAACGAGATGGTTATACTTTGTAAACGGTTTAAGCGTATAAAATTACTGCTACAAAAAAACAAAGCGGCTTAAGAAATATCGCGACGATATTCGTTAAAGACCGCTTTGCGGATTGGTCTGAGTGAGAAGATTTGAACTTCCGGCCTCTTGAACCCCATTCAAGCACGCTACCATACTGCGCTACACCCAGAAAAACTAACTTATATATTATAGCATTTTTTTTTAATGATAGCAATGATTTTTTTATGGTAAATCTAAAAAAAAATATAAAAAAGACTTTAAGCGCACGACGACAGATTTTTCTTATTTTCGAGTAAACGGCTATTTTTTTTAATCGGTATCTCGTTGATTTTTGTTTTCGGACGTATAATCGCTTGACAATATTTTTGTGGAATGGTAATATTTACTATAGATAATCGAGTTTAATCCTATAAGTCTTTATCCCGCAAGGAAAGCTTAACAGAGAATCAAAACCGGCGGCTGGAAGTTTTGAAAGCGAGTAGCGAGATAAGGCAACGCTTATCGGTCGGTTATGTTTATATATACAAAGAGGACGGTTTTTGCCGTCAATTAGGGTGGCACCGCGGGATCCCGTTTATAAGGAGTTTCTCGTCCCTTAAAAAACTTGTTTATTTGGTTTTTTAAGGGATTTTTTTTATTCGCTTAATATAAAATAGGCTTGGGTGCGGAGCCAAAAGGGAACGGTGACTATATGAAAAACGGCGTGGATATTAAATGGCTTGCAAATCTGTCAAAAATCAAATTTGACGATGAGGAAATAAGTAAAATGTCCGAGGATATGCGGTCTATAATGGCGCTTATGGATTCGCTTTTGGAGGTCGAACCGATAGATTTTGAAGACGATATAAGTTACGCGAGACTTGAGGAATTGCGCGACGACGTCGTTTGCGAAAGCTTTGACCCGGCGCTTTTGGTCTCTCAATCAAAGGACGCTTCGGATGATTGTTTTGTCATATCCAAGGTTCTTTAGAGTTTACGTTTTATTCCACCAAACTCGGATTACAAAAAAATCGGGAATTTTTTATGATGTGGAATTGACAAAAAAAAACAAATAAGGGAGCCTTTTGTTAAAGCTTTGAAAGACTTGCGAGAAGGTTTGCAAACATGCTCTTCGGATAAGTTTTTCAAAATTTTCCCATAAAAACGCTATGGAGGAGAGCATGAAAATTTCACTTCTTAGAAAAAAATTGGACAAAAAAGAGATTTCCGCCGTTGAACTTACAGAAGCGTATTTAAATGCGATATCAAAAATCGATAAGAAGACGGACGCTTATCTTTATGTGGATTTTGACGGATCGCTAAAAGCCGCCAAAGCCGCTCAGCGTCTGATAGACGATGGGAAAAGCGCTTATCTTACGGGGATACCTATAGCGTTGAAGGACAATTTGTCCACCGTCGATATGCCGACAACATGTTCGTCAAGGATGTTGGAGGGATATATTCCGCCTTACGACGCCACCGTTGTCGAGAGGCTGAGAGAGAGCGGAGCGGTTTTTTTGGGGAAGCTCAATCTCGACGAATACGCTATGGGCGCGTCGACAAAGACCTCATACTATAAAAAGACAAAAAATCCTTATGACCTTGCGCGCGTGCCGGGCGGGTCCTCGGGCGGAAGCGCCGCGGCTGTGGCGGCGGGGCTGTGCGCCGCGGCACTCGGAACCGATACGGGCGGCTCGATAAGGCAGCCGGCGTCTTTTTGCGGAGTTACGGGGCATCGCCCGACTTACGGGCTTGTATCCAGATACGGTTGTATAGCTTTCGCGTCTTCTCTCGACCAAATAGGGCCGATTGCGGGGACGGCGGAGGATTGCGCCGATATACTTGAAGCAATTTGCGGCAAGGACATCAGAGATCAAACATCCGCCGATGCGAGTTTTAAAGCCGCCGATATTAAGAAATTTGATATAAAAGGCAAGCGAATCGGGATTATTTCAGAGCTTATGAGTAAGGAAGTTGACGCGGACGTCGTCGCTTCCGTACAAAAGGCCGCCGGTTGGTATGAAAAAGCCGGCGCGCAAGTCGTGGAAGTCAGTCTGCCCATGCTCACTCACGCGGTTCCGATATACTATTTGATATCCTCGGCGGAGGCAACGTCAAATCTTGCGAAGTTCGACGGCGTAAGATACGGTTATCGACCGGAGGGCGCGCAGAATTTTAACGATATGATTTCAAAAAGCCGTTCCGAAGGCTTCGGTTGGGAAGTTAAGCGGCGCATAATGCTCGGCTCGTACGCGCTCTGTTCCGGATATTATGACGATTATTACAAACGCGCCGTTAAACTGTGCGGAATAATAAAGGAACAATACAAAAAAGCCTTTGAGAGTTGCGATATTTTGCTGTCTCCCGTCGCGCCCACGACGGCGTATCCTTTCGACGATATTCCGAGCGACCCCGCGCAAATGTATCTTGCGGATATCTGTACGGTAAGCGCCGCGCTTGCCGGATTGCCGTCGCTGTCCACTCCGTGCGGATATGACAAAGACGGAATGCCGATAGGATTGATGATAACGGGAAAACGCTTTATGGATGCGGAGGTATTGGCTTTCGCCGATGGTTTTGAAAAACAATTTCAACGCGTCGAAAACAAATTATATACGCCGATATTTTAG
>JAISQX010000021.1 GCA_031273965.1 Clostridiales bacterium | reverse complement strand
TATTAATAAGCTTTTTCATATTAAAATAAGATATTTTCTTTGCCGTTTCCGATAGATTTTTTTCGTCGTCGTCAAATTTGGACAGATAATCCGCCAATACCATACGAAAATAATCGTGTCTGGCATACGATAAAAAGCTTCGGCTGTCAGTAACCATGCCGGGGATATTCTCTATATTAGATAATTCGCTCATCCTGTCGAAGTACTCCGCAAGCCCTTTTTTGTGATCGTTAAACCACCACGGCACTCCCATGCGCATTCCTTCAAAAGAACCGGCAAGCGTAATGAGCGGATAATAAAACGACGGATTTAGAGTATACAGTATTATTTTAGGAAGTCTGAATTGATTTTGCGCGGCGTTTAATACTGAAATCAACGCTCTTATCGGAATAGCATCCGAAACCGTATCGTAACCGCTGTCCGCGCCAAGTTCTATAAAAGTCTTTTCATTCGTATTACGCAATACTCCCAAATGCAATTGTACTATAAAACCGTATTCGGCGCACTTCGACAACCACCAAGTATACATAAAGCCTAAATACTCGTCAAATTCCATAGGCGTTATACGCTTTTTATCCATCACGGAATCAAAAACCTTCTCTGCTTTCTCAAAAACGTTAGCATGCGACGGGAAAAACTCGGTTCCGACATCGGCGAAAGCGCAACCCGCTTCCTTAAAATCCGACATACGTTTATCCAATGCCGAAATATACGCCGAGAATGAGTCTATTTCTATGTTCGCCGCTTCCGACAGTCTTGCCCTATATGACGCAAAGCCCGGAGACATTATATTGAATGCGTTGTCGGCTCTGTACGTAGGCGCGACGACTGTGTCAAAATCCGCCGCCGCTTTTATCTTTTTATGGTATTCTAAGGTATCCGCCGGGTCGTCCGTCGTAGCTATATACTTAACCGACGAACCGGATATCAATTTTTTAGGCGACAGGTTTTTTTCTATTATCTCATTATCCGCCGCTCTTCTTATATTGTCGGCGTTCGCCGCGTTTAGCTGCTCGTCTATACCGAAAAATTTTGCCAATTCCAACCGCGCCCAGTCTTTCAAAGGATTTCCATGCGCCCTCTCCACGGCGGAGACAAACGCTCCGAACTTCTCTTCGGCGCCCGCGTTGCCCGTGATATATTTCTCTTCGATACCGGCTTGCCGCATAATACGCCATTTATAATGATCCGACTTGAGCCACATATCGGCGATTCCGTCGAACCGTCTATCCTCATATATTTCGCGCGGACTTAAATGACAATGAAAATCTATCACCGGAAGCGTTTCTATACCGCCGAAAATCGCGCGGGCTTTTTGACTTTTTAATATTTCAGTGTATATACTCATAAGCATAGCTCCCTCCGCGCTTCGTCTTTTACCTTTGAACTCTGCCGTTTCCGCTCCCGCTCATGAGCGCTTCGACCTCGGCAAGCGACGTTATGTTAAAGTCGCCCTCGACGGTATGCTTTAAGCATGAAGCCGCGGTTGCAAATTCAACCGTATAAAGGGGCGATTTTCCCTTAGAAAGACCGTAAATCAATCCCGCCGTAAAGCTGTCGCCGGCGCCGACTCGGTCAATTACGTTTATGGTATATTCTTTTGAGCAAAAACAGCCGTCGCTCGTCGCGAGTACGCCCGCCCAAATATTTATGCTTGCAGATATGCTTGAACGAAGCGTAAAAGCCGCGACTTTCAAATTTTTAAATCTCTTCATTACCGCCTTCGCCAATTCGGCATAACCCTCGGCGCTTATCCTGCCTTTATTGACGTCCGTATCACGCGCTTCCATGCCGAATACGTCTTTGCATTCCTCTTCGTTTGAGATAAGAACGTCCGTATACTCCATAAGCTCGGACATTACCTCGCCGGCTTTTTGAAGATTCCAAAGCTTTTTTCTGTAATTCAAGTCGCAAGAAACGGTTATTTTTCGTTTTTTCGCCTCTTTGAGCAAAGCCCGCAACGCGTCCAAAACCTTCTCGGACAAAGCCGCGGTTATCCCGGAGAAATGGAACCACTCCGCCTCGGAAAAAAGCCCGTCAACATCCGCTTCGGACAGATCTATACCGTTTATGGCGGAGCCTTTCCTGTCGTAGATTATCGCACTGGGACGCTGAGACGCGCCTTTTTCGCAAAAATACAACCCTAACCTATCGCCGCCGCGAAGAATATATTTAGTGTCGACGTTTCGTTTTTTGAGGTCGGCTATACACGCGTCGGCAAGCGCGTTATCGGGCAGCCTTGTAAAAAAAACCGCGTCGCATCCTAACTCCGCAAGCGAAACGGCTACGTTAGCCTCCCCTCCGCCGAAGCAGCTCTCGTATATGTCGGTTTGAAAAAAGCGCTTATATCCCGTAGGCTGAAGCCTCATCATGATTTCTCCGAAAGTTACAATCTTTCTCATAATTCAATTACCGCCCTTTATTACGGAAATTTTATCAATCCATTTTTTCACGTCGGCGCTTTTTGCCGTGAGATTTGAGCCGGCTCCGCATGCGGACGCTCCTGCTTTGAACCACGCCTCCAGATTGTCCGTATCGACTCCGCCTGTAATCATAAACTTTACGTTCGGAAAAGGGGCTTTTAATGCCTTTAACAAAGAAATGTCGCCGGGAAAAAGCTTGACGAAGTCCGCTCCGTATTCCAAAACCGAAATAAGCTCGGTAGCCGAACTAATTCCGGGGAAAACCGCTTTTGAATAACGGTTGCAAATTTTGATTACGTCTATGCTTGCCGCGGGTGAAACGATAAATTCCGCGCCGCAAAGCATAGCCGCCCTCGCCGTTTCGGAGTCCAAAACCGTACCCGCGCCGACTATGATATCGCTGCCAGCGTATTTTTTGCAAAGCTTGCTCAATACATCGGGCGCTCCCGAAACCGTAAACGTAACCTCAAGCATTTTTATGCCAAAACTTACGAGTCTTTCGGCGGCGGTCAACGCTTCTTTTTCCGAGCCTCTTAAGACGGCGATTAATTTTTGCTTTTCCGTTATGGAATAAATCTCTTGTCTGTTCATAATAAATATAATCCGTAAATTTTGTATATTTATTATATATTTTTTTGTCGGGTAATACAATAACATTTTCCGTGAATAATATGGACAAAACGGATATTTTATGATATAATTAAAATGTAAAAGAATATCTTGAGAGGATTTAATATTGGCTTCGCTGACATATATCGGTAAACAAGCAAAAACTTATCTCGTATCGATGCACCGTCATTCCGATATGGAAATGATCTATTGTACGCAAGGCGACGGCATGTTGGAATTTGAGGACGGACGTCTTTTGAATTATACTAACGGGGATATGCTTGTAATTCCGTCCGGCGTCATGCATATGAATACTTCAAAAACCGGATTTAAAAACATCCATATAAAAATAGCAGCTACGGCGGCGCCGTACAAATCGCCTTTTAAAATCACGGACGCCGGCGGCATAATAAAGCAACTTTTGAGGCAGCTTACGCTTGCGGCTGCTTCCGAAATGAAAAATAAAAATCTGATAATCCAAAATTATCTGGAGCTCTTACTGAACCTCACCGCGGGAATGACCGACATAGAGTATTGCTCCGAGTATGTCGAAAAATTAAAAAACAAGATTATAGAGAATTTCGGAGACATATACTTTGACATAGCCAAGTATATAATAACTCTGCCTCACAACCCCGACTATATCCGTAAGCTTTTCACAAAAGAAACGGGGGTATCGCCTCTAAAATACCTTACAAAAATCAGGCTGGATAACGCAAAAAAATTACTCGACGCGACCGACGCAAATCGCTTAAAAATCAAGGAAATATCGGAAATGTGCGGCTTTTCGGACGCGCTGTACTTCTCGCGTGTTTTCAAAAAACACTACGGCGTATCTCCGCGGGATTATCACGGCTCCGTATACGATTCAAATACAAATATGTAAAAACGCCGCTCTTTGTTATTTAAAACACCGCGTTAGACAAAATCGTTATATTATATTTTTTTAAGGTTTCTTCCGCCGTTAAAGGTAATTACACACAAGCGAAAGAATATATTAAAAAGGAGTTAAAAACTTAATACTGCTGTTGTTTAATGGGTCGTGTAATCAAACGACTCATTTTTTGTTGTTCTTCCGCAAGGCGTGGCGTGGGCAAGCCTACGGCTATCGCCCCAACGCCACAGCCTTTGTCGCAGACGCTTTGTCTTTGGTCGGGCAAACCTTGTGCGTGGTGAACTGACAAGTAAGCAAATAAGAAATTAAACGGAATAACTGTTGTTGTATGGTTGTTATTGTGAATTAACTTATAATAGTCTTTGCCATTGCTACCAATAATATATTTGATTAACTCTGCTGTAATATCATTTTCGGTATTTATTCTGCGGAGTTCGGTCATAAAAGCGTTAAGCAATGGAATATAA